>JAAZKT010000031.1 GCA_012799695.1 Clostridiaceae bacterium | reverse complement strand
ACGGGTTCGAGCCGAAACCCTTGTTCGAGGCGCAGGAGGGAACTGACATGCCGCCGGACGTCAGCTTCTAAGAGAGGCGGATGACTCAATTGACATTGGCTAAGAGGCGCACAATATCATTGATTGCGGTCGCGGTGTTGCTTACGCTATTTCCGCTCTTAATGGCGTTCAAAGTTCCTGCCAATCCGGGAGACGATTTTGCCTTTGACTCAACTGCGACACTGTCAGAGGGGACCCGCCACACGATTCGGGAGACGAACCGGCAGATCGCTTCGACTGGAGCTCAAGTCGTAGTCGCCATGATCCCGACGCTCGGGAACGACAGCATCGAGGAAGCGGCTCTTGAGATCTTTAGGACGTGGGGTATCGGCAGCCGCGATAAAAACAACGGTATTCTGCTTCTAATCGCCAAAGAAGATCGCAAGCTGAGAATCGAAGTCGGTTACGGCTTGGAAGGCGCTATTCCCGATTCGACGGCGGATCGTATTATTCGCAATATCATCGCTCCGCGATTCAGGGAGGACGATTTCGACGGCGGCGTTCTCGACGGGTTTAACGCGATTATGACCTTGATTGGCAAAGAATACGGATTGGAGATCAGCGCGGAAGGGTACGTGCCGCAGGAAGTGGACTCTCAATCAAGCGATGACGATATTTTTTATTACCTCTTGAGCTTCGTCATAATTATTGTGGTACTGAGTATCCTCAGCAGCCGCATTTCCCCCCGTGGCGGCGGTGGCTATTTCGGCGGCAGTCGTGGCGGCGGCGGTTGGTCGAGCGGCGGTGGTGGTTGGTCGAGCGGCGGCAGATCATCCGGGGGCGGATTCGGAGGAGGTTCTTCAGGCGGTGGAGGCGCGTCAGGCGGTTGGTAGAGGCTGGTAAGTCCGTCTACGTGGAGAGTGTAAGAGATGGCAGTATTTTCCGACTTGATCGTATTGACGGTTGAAGATCTTGAGAACAATCTCGGTTCGGCGAAATTTTCCGAGTTCGTAAAGAAATCGGAGGCTTTTTTCGTTGAGCAAGTGACGACGATCGCAAATCATATTCTTGCATACCCCGATATTCGAGCCGTATTCATATCGGGTCCGACTTCGTCAGGAAAGACGACCTCGACGATGCTAATGACACGCCGTCTCACGGAGGCGGGGTTAAGAGCGCATCACCTCGAGTTGGACGATTATTACCGCCCTGAAAAATTGCAGTACGATCAAGATGGACGTCCCGACTATGAGAGTGTCGAAACACTCGATCTCGAGTTGCTCGGAAGCGATCTCGAGAGGCTGTTCGCGGGCGAAGAGGTCGCCATCCCGACGTTTCATTTCCCGACGAGAACACGTTTGTACGAGCCGGAGAAGAAGATCCTTCTGACCGATAAAGACGTTCTTCTCGTCGAGGGGCTTCACGGGCTTTCCGATATCGTGATGGGCAAAATACCTCGCGAGCGACGGCTCAGTTATTTCATCATGCCGCATGGACGTGTACTTTCCGATCGCCGCATGCTGTCAGGGAGCGATATACGTATCTTGCGCCGCGTCAGCCGCGACGTCCGAAAGCGTGCGGCGACAGCGATAGACACGATCGATTACTGGCCGATGATCGATCGGGCGGAACGCGATTTTATTCCGCGTTACTTGGAAGCGGCAGATTTCTACATCAATTCGGTGTTGATGTACGAATTCATGGTGATCGCGCCGATGGCGCGGGCGGAGATTGAGAAATCGCTCGATCTTTTCTTTCGCGGCGATCTGCCTCCCTCTCGCTATACCATTAACGAGAGCGGGCATTCCGATTTGAAGCGAGCCATTAAAGAGGCTGTTCGCCTATCTTATGTCTGCGAACAACTTCCCGAAGTCAACGCGTCTTTCGTTCCCGACAATTCTATTTTGCAGGAATTCATTTAGAAGGCGAGCTCTGTCGTCACGCGACGGTCGCGACGACAGATTGGCGATTCGGTAACGCGTGACACTACGATATGTGGGCGGTATGCCCTATCATGCAACAGACAGACTCCGATGTCGGCTACGTATCATCGGCATAGTATAGAGAACAGGAGAGTAGAAAAATGGCTACGACTTTAACAAAACAGAATTTCAAAGAGTTGGTTCTCGATAGTGATAAACCGGCGCTCGTCGATTTTTGGGCGGTATGGTGCGGTCCTTGTAAAATGCTCACCCCGACCATCGAAGAATTGGCGAAGAATTACGAAGGCAAAGCGCTTATCGGGAAAGTGAACGTGGATGATGAACGCGCACTCGCACAGGAGTATCGCGTCATGAGTATTCCGACCTTGTTCTTCTTCAAGGATGGAAAGGTTGTCGAGCAAATGATCGGTGCACGTCCCTACGAAGAGATTGCGAAAGCTCTCGATAAGTATATCGACTGATATAAAAAGAGTCATGAGATGAAAAACCACGCTGAACCGTCTTGGTTGCGTGGTTTTTTGTCTCTTGAGGTTAAGAAAATGTTGCACTTTTACGTATCCTTGTCGATATCGGGTAAAAGTCGCGTATGATTTAGTTGAACGACATGCTGTGTCATGTCGGATCGCTATGCAGTCGATACCGGGAGGATCGAAGATGACACGATTGATCACAAGAGAACAACAAAAAGTGCTTGACAGTCGCTTTTCCGAAGTGACGGGACTTCCCTCCATTCTGTTGATGGAACAAGCGGCTTCAGGATTATCGGAGTTTATAGCCGACCTCGTGCATGCTTACGATATCGGAACCGAATATGATGTCGTCTTTTTTACCGGAGCCGGTAACAACGGAGGCGACGGTTGGGCAAGCGCACGTCAACTGATGGCGAGCGGATGTCGTGTCGCCGTCTATGATCTATATCCTAATAGAGAACTCTCGCCTGATGCGGAGATAAACCGCGCTGCCTACAAACGGCTAGGCGGAGAGGTGATCACGAAACGGGAGGATGTCGCGAAGATAAAAGCGCAGTTCGTCGTCGATGCGATCTATGGAACGGGGTTTGACGTCAAGCGTCCGCTCTCCGATTCAGCAAAAGAAGCTCTTTCTCTCCTCGTGTCGATGAAAGAGTCGGGGTCGCTCGTGATCGCCTGCGACATACCGAGCGGCGTTGATGCCAATACCGGTATTGCGGCTCCGGAGGCCGTGAAAGCCGATGTGACCATCACGTTCGGAAGACGAAAGATCGGCCAAGTCACGCATCCGGGTTGTATGATGTCGGAGCAAGTCATTTTGCGCCGCATCAGTATGACGGATGAGTTCGTTGACGAGACGCTCGGCGAAGAGCTCTGTGTCAAGGCACTCGAAAATATTTGTCTTGTCCAGGACCGCCCACCCGACGGTCACAAGGGGCAGTTCGGTCGCATGCTCTTGATCGGCGGTGCGGAAGGGATGGCAGGCGCGATGATTCTCGCTGCGAGAGCCGGTGAGAAAATGGGCGTCGGCTATACGATGGTGCGTACCGTTGAATCGTCCATGCCGCTTTTGGCTACTGCCATTCCGTCGGTGCTTCTGTCGACCGTTCCGGAAGGCGAGGGCACGAAGAAAGATTTACCTCAGCCGACCGCAATTGCCATCGGCATAGGTGCCGGGAAAGCCCCATGGGTCGAAAAGGCTATTCGTCATCTGCTTCCTCTTGATATTCCCCTGATCATTGATGCTGACGGCTTGAACGTGCTCGCCGACATGGCGGACGCTTTTGAACTCTTGCGCGGTCGTGTCGAGAGAGGGTTGCCGCCTGCCGTTTTGACGCCGCACCCCGGCGAGTTTATTCGATTAATCCCGGAGACTGCGCAACTTCTTCGCGAAGATCGGCTCAAAGCGGGGCGATTATTGGCGGACAGAGCACAAGCGATTGTCGTACTGAAAGGCATGGCCACAGTCATCGCCATGCCGAACGGGGACGCCTTCATCAATACAAGCGGGAACGTGGGGCTCGCCAAAGGCGGCTCGGGCGACGTCTTGACCGGTATGATTGCCGGACTTGCTGCTCAGACCGATTCAATCGAGTCAGCCGTGACGCGCGCCGTATACCTGCATGGCTTGGCAGCGGACATCGCCGCGGACAATCTGTTGTCTGAGACGGTCGTGACGCCCGAGGATGTCATTGACGCTCTGGGAGAAGCGCTCATGCGCTAGTTGTCCGATATACAGGCTTTAGCCCTAATGTTCTCTGTTTCTTACGCTCCGACTTGATTTACATGAAACCAAGTCCATTGCTT
>JAAZKT010000030.1 GCA_012799695.1 Clostridiaceae bacterium | reverse complement strand
TCGACGTAGTGAGTTGGAACAAAAGAAGCGAGGCGACCTATGCCGCGAGGATGAGTATCTCCTCGCTTTATATTCATGTTCCCTTCTGTCACGGTAAGTGCGCTTACTGTGACTTTTTCTCGATCGCAGGGGCGAACGATGATCTGATCGCCGCTTGGCATGACGGCATAAGGCATGAGCTTTTTCGCATTGGCGAGGAGGCGGAATGTCACGGTGTCGCGGTTGACCCGCTTAAAACGATCTATTTCGGCGGCGGTACGCCGTCATTTCTTGACTCCGCCATCATCGAATCGATCATCACACATGCGAAGACGATTTTTGGACTGAGTGATTGTTGTGATATCACGATTGAGGCCAATCCTGAGTCGATGGTCGGCGATTTGACACGCGTAGACAATAAACACGGCAAAGAAGTCGCGGGTCGATGGGTCGATGCGGGTGTCAATCGCATCAGTTTCGGTCTCCAGTCTGCGACCGATTCTCTTTTACGGCTCGCCCGACGCCGTCATACACTCGAACAGGCGATTGAAGCGGTGCACAGCGCTTCGGATGCAGGTGTTCGCGATATTTCAGTCGATTTAATGACGGGGTTGCCATTACAAGCGGTCGAAGATATCGACTATGCGCTTCAGACGGTCGCCCGACTGCCTGTCAATCACGTCTCTTCCTATGCGCTGACCGTAGAAGAGGGAACGCCGTTTCACCGTTTTCAAACCGAACATCCGGAGCGTTTCCCTGACGATGACGCGGAGCGTCTGATGAATCGCAGGCTCATGGAAGGGCTTCATGAGCTCGGATTCGCGCACTATGAGCTCAGCAATTATGCTTTTCCCGGCGCTGAGTCGAAGCACAACCTCGTGTATTGGAATGCCGATCCTTATTTAGCAGCCGGACCTGCCGCCGCAAGCTACATGGGCGGAATAAGGCGCCGCAACCAAGACTCAATTGAACATTGGCTGTGCAACGTCCGAGATGCGGCGCAGGGTCCTTACGGTCAGGCGATCGTCGAGGAGGTCGTCGACGAGAAGGCCGCTCGCGTCGAGACGATGATTCTCGGTTTAAGATTGTTGCAGGGCGTCTCGCGTTCTCGCTTCAAATGTCGACACAATATCGATTGCGTTGACGTTTTCGGAGAAGAGATAGCGTATTTCGAGAAGAGCGGACTTCTTGAATGCTCGGAAGACGCTGTCCGTTTGTCGTCGAGAGGTCTCGACTTTGCCGATTTAGTCGTTCGCGCTTTTCTCTAATCAAGCACTGATTTCTATTTCTTCTCAATTGTTCACGGCGTTGTCACGTTCGATACGTTGTCTTTATTGACACTCCATTTTAAAGATGTTATCTTTGAATTAGCACTCGGAGTGTTCGAGTGCTAGAACAAGAAAGGACAAGCGACATGGACGATCGTAAAAAAACCATACTGAAGGCCATCGTAGATGACTACGTCAAGACGTGCGAGCCCGTCGGTTCGAAGTCGCTTGTCGAGCGATACAACTTGAATTATTCATCGGCAACGATTCGGAATGAGATGGCTGAATTGGAGGAAATGGGATTTCTCGTGAAGCCGCATACGTCAGCCGGTCGTATGCCGTCTGACAAGGGATATAGAGCTTACGTGGATAACCTGCTCTCTCTGCCGGAGATTCCTCCGGAAGAGGAGATTGCCGTTCGACAGTTTCTGACGGAGAACCTTAGAGAGGCGCGAGAAATGATCGAGCGTACGGCGGAGTATTTGGCGGAAAAGACGAATTATCTCTCTGTCGTGCTCTCGCCCCAGTATTCCGACACGAGCCTGGAGCAGATCAAAATCATGATGATCGAGCCGGGTAGAGCGATCGTTGTGCTCGTTCTTTCGCCGGGCGTTGTGCATGACAGGCTGATTAGAATTCCGTCTTTGATCGATGAGAAGGATCTCAATGAGATCGGTCAGGCGATCGAACGTTGCCTCACGGGCAAGCGACTCAATGACATTACGCTCGTAACGATTTCGTCGGCGGCCGAAGATACCGAGCTCCCGGAAGCACTTGTCAATCAAGTGTTGTATGAGGCGTATGTCGCCATCAAGCAGACCGAGAGAATCGAAGTGTACATCGATGGAAAATACCGACTGCTCAAGCACCCCGAGTTTCGCGATGTCGATCGCGCCAGCCGTTTCTACGACACGATGAGACAGGAACAGATGGTGGCGGGATATATGCGTGAGTTGGAGCAGGAAGAAGAAATAGACGCAATGAAGGGTCTCGACACGCTTGAAATAATAGAGTCCGCGCCCGGTACTCTCGCCACACGGAAAGACAGACCGGCGTATATGGTCAGGATCGGCCAGGAGATCGCCCTGAACGGTATGGAGGATATGTCGTTCATTACGACGACGTACAGGATTGGACGACGGATATCGGGACAAATCGGTGTCATCGGACCTAAACGTATGGAATATGGAAACATCATTTCGCAAATCAGTTTCGTCAACAGGGCGCTGTCCGATGTGGCAGAGGGTCACTATACGCGTGGCGGCGACCGTCTGACGCTTGAGGACTGATCGAGTGTGAAAGATAAAGGAGTGTAAACCAGCGATGAGCGAACGTCGGGGAGAAGCGAAAGCAAAAAAGAAGAAGGTCAACTTGACCGACGAGAAAACAGTTGAGGAAACAATGGTGGAGTTTCCTGAAACGGAAGAAGTCCTTGTGGAAGAAGTTGAAGTCGACCACGAAGAGTCCGACCGGGAAAAACTTGAAGAATTGAACCGGCGCTATCTGCGCGTTTGCGCCGACTTCGATAATTTCAGGAGGCGGACGCGTCAAGATCAGGCGACGAGCTATGAGGAAGGTGTCATGGATACGGTTCAAGCCCTCATGCCAGTGATCGACAGTCTCGATAGCGCGATTAAGGCTTCTGAGAAGTGGGAAACGGACGAGGCGCGCGAAATAACGGAAGGGATCGTGTTGATCGGTCAGCAATTCGATGAGGCGTTGCGGAAACTCGGTGTCGTTGAAATTGAGGGTGTCGGCTCGCAATTCGACCCCAACGTGCACCAAGTTGTTCTTCATGCCGAAGAAGAAGGTGAACCGGAGAATGTCGTGACGGAAGTATTCCGGAAAGGATACAAAAAAGGCGACCGCGTCATTCGACACAGCATGGTCAAGGTCGTCAACTAGCGAGATATAAACGTGCTCGCGTCTTTGCCATGGAGAACGCGAGCTGAGTTGAATCATGGCTTGACTAAAAACTATAACGAAAAGAGGAAAAGATTATGGCAAAAATTATCGGAATTGATTTAGGAACAACGAACTCCGTCGTTTCAGTGATGGAAGGCGGCGAGCCCGTCGTCATCCCGAATGCGGAAGGAAGCCGCACGACTCCGTCCGTTGTCGCCTTCACAGCGACAGGCGAGCGCCTTGTGGGGCAGATCGCAAAGAATCAGGCGCAAAAGAATCCGGAGCGCACGATCCTTTCGATTAAGCGTGAGATGGGAAGCGATCACCGCAACGTCATCGACGGGAAATCGTATTCCCCGCAGGAGATTTCAGCGATGATTCTCCAGAAGTTGAAGCAGGATGCGGAAGCTTATCTCGGTGAAAGCGTGACGCGCGCTGTCGTGACCGTCCCTGCATACTTCTCCGACTCTCAACGTCAAGCGACGAAAGACGCGGGTCTTATCGCAGGACTTACCGTCGAGCGCATTATCAACGAGCCTACTGCGGCATCGCTCGCATACGGGCTTGACAAAGAAGCCGATCAGAAAATCTTGATTTTCGACCTCGGCGGCGGAACGTTCGACGTATCGATTTTGGAAATCGGTGACGGTGTCTTCGAAGTGAAAGCGACTTCAGGTAATACACGCCTCGGCGGCGATGACTTTGATAACAAAATTGTCGATTGGATGGTCGGCGAGATGAAAAAAGAGCAGGGGCTCGATCTTTCCGGTGATCGTCTGGCGATGCAGAGGCTACGCGAGGCCGCCGAAAGGGCGAAAATCGAACTCTCCAGCGTACTGACGACAAGCATCAACTTGCCCTTTATTTCGGCAGACCAACATGGTGCGAAACACCTCGATCTCTCGTTGACAAGAGCGAAATTCGACGAGATGACGTCCGACCTTGTCGAGAAGACGAAGGGGCCGTTGAAGGCGGCGATGAACGACGCCGGCCTGAAGCCTGCCGACATCGACAAAATTCTTCTGGTAGGCGGTTCGACGAGAATTCCCGCCGTGCAAGACATGGTTCGCGATTTCTTCGGTAAGGAGCCGTTTAAGGGCATCAATCCCGACGAGTGCGTCGCCATGGGCGCTGCCATTCAGGGCGGTATCTTGGCGGGCGATATCGACGATATGGTCTTGATCGACGTCACGCCGTTGACGCTCGGCATTGAGACACTCGGTGGCGTTATGACGCGCATGATCGACCGCAATACGCGCATCCCGACGAGCAAGAAGCGTATTTTCTCGACGGCGGCTGACGGACAGACTCAGGTTGAAGTCCACGTGCTACAGGGCGAGCGCGAAATGGCGGCGGGCAATAAATCGCTCGGACGTTTCATCCTCGACGGTATCGCGCCTGCGCCGCGCGGCATTCCGCAGATTGAAGTCAGTTTCGATATCGATGCGAACGGCATCGTCAATGTCTCAGCGATCGACAAGGGTACGAACCGCGAACAGCACATCACGATCACGGCGAGCACGAATTTGTCGGACGATGAGATTGACCAGGCCGTGAAAGACGCGGAGCGTTTCGCTGAAGAAGATCGCCGTAAGAAAGATGAAGTCGACACGAAGAACAGAGCCGAGACGACGATCTATGAGACGGAAAAACTCTTAAAAGAGACGGGCGACAAGTTTGACTCAGCCGATAAACAGGCCGTTGAAGAGCACTTGGCGAAGTTGCGCGACAGCCACGATCGCAGCGATCTTGAAGGCATGAAGCAAGATATGGAATCGTTGAGCCAGGCCATTTATAAGGCGTCCGAGAAGCTGTATCAGCAGGCGCAACAGCAAGAGCCGCCGCATGCCGATCCTTACGGTCAAGCGAACGGTCAGGGTCCCGCTCCCGGTGCGTATGAAGCTGACTTCAAGGATGTCGGCGGCGACGATCACTAAGGCGAGTTCAGTTGAGTTTCGGCGGCGAGTTCGTGCCGCCAAATAATGGAATAATGGCATGGGAGCGGGTAGATACCCCGCTCTCATGACGTGATAAGATAGAGTGGCGGAGCGCGCATGGACATGCGTCCGCACAGGAGGTCACAATTGGCTGCTAAACGCGATTATTATGAAGTTCTCGGTGTTCCTCGCGATGCGGGTGATGATGAGATCAAGAAAGCTTTCTGGAAGCTTGCTAAACAGTATCATCCTGACGTCAATCCCGATGACAAGGACGCGGAAGAGAAATTCAAGGAAGCGAACGAAGCCTACGAAATCCTTTCGGATGCCGATAAACGTAGCAAGTATGATCAGTTCGGTCATGCCGGCGTAGATCCGACAGCATATGACGGTTTCGGAGGCGGAGCTTACAACATCAATTTGGACGACCTCTTTTCAACACTTTTCGGCAGCTTCGGCGGTTTCGGCGGCTTTGGCGGCTTCGGTTCAACTCAAACGAGGCGCAGGACGGGGCCGACACGCGGCGCGAATTTACGTTACCGTATGAACCTCGATTTTGTGGAGGCTGCATTTGGCGTCGAGCGTGAAATCTCGATTCGCAAGGCGGATCGTTGCCCGATGTGTTCCGGCAAAGGGACAGCGGACGGTTCGGATCCTGAGATTTGTCCCGTTTGCGACGGAACGGGTCAGGAACACACGCAACAGCAGACGCTTTTTGGTTCAATGATGACGTCGCGCACGTGTTCGCGTTGCGGCGGCTCAGGTCAGGTGATCACAAAACCATGCCAGACGTGTCACGGAGAAGGCACCGTCATGCGCGACAGGAAACTACTTGTGACCATCCCGGCGGGCATCAACGAAGGGGAGATGTTGACGCTTCGCGGTGAGGGAGAGCCTGGGCGCAACGGCGGTCCTTTCGGCGATCTCTATATTCAAGTATTTATCCGACCTCATCCTGTCTTTACGCGTGAGGGCAACATGACATTCTGCGAAGTGCCGATCACATTCGCACAAGCCGCCCTTGGCGATGAGATCAGCGTTCCGACGATTGACGGCGAACAAAAATATAAACTGCGCGAGGGAACACAGCCGGGTGACGTTTTTACCATGCGCGGCAAAGGCATTCCCTATATCGGACGTCCGACCGCGCGCGGCGACCATCAATTCCGCGTCGTGATTGAGGTGCCACGACACCTGTCACAGGAGCAAAAAGAACTTTTACGAGCATTTGACGACTCGTGTTCTGATCAGCACTACGTAAAGCGTCGCGGCTTCTTCGATAGAGTGCGCGATACGCTGAAAGGCAACACGTCGACATGAATCTCATCGTCGTCGACTTAGAGTGGAACTCCGCTTCAAGATCGCAGAAAATCGATCCTGACCTCGTGTCCCTGATGCGATTCGAGATTATTGAGGTCGGTGCCGTGCGTTTGAGCGAAGATTTGTCTCTAGGCAAAACGTTCCATCGTTATGTGACCCCCGTCTTATATAAGAAGATCCATTACCACATCGCTAACGTGACGAAAAGAACGCAGAAGAGTCTTCGGGAAGGCGTTTTGTTTACGCAAATGGTCGATGAATTGGTGCCGTTCGCCGGCGAGAAACCTATCTTTGCATCATGGGGAACGTCCGACCCCGAAGTCTTTCTCTCTAATAGTCATTTTCACGGGATTGGAGACAGTCTTCAATTCCGCGCTCTCAATGCCCAGGCAGTTTTTTCGGGACTAGCCGAGGGCGTCACATCCGGTAATCAGCGATCAGTCGAATACGCGCTTGATTTTTTGAGGCTTGAGAAAGACCTTCCGTTTCATGAGGCGATCACTGACGCGATCTATACAGCACGTATTCTGTCCCGCACGCTTGAGATGGAACTGGCCGACCGCCCGGAAGAGACGATCGAGTCGCTTCTTATGCCGTACGTCTATGACCCTCGAATGACGAGACAGAGCGAAAACGTTATCACGCTTGAGAAAGGCGACGATGTGATAGCCTATCTCGAGCTATACGATTTTACGTGTCCTGCTTGCGGAAGCAAAATCGATTTGGCGGAGAATAATTCAGGCGGATATTGGTATACGGTGAAGGCGGGGAAAAGATGGTTTGCCGCCGCAACGTGCGATAAGCACGGCGACATCGAGATTTCAGTGAGAAAAGCGAGACGAACTGATGTTCAGAGCTATATGATTCGCACGCTCATCCCTGAGCGCCCAATCAAGATCCCCTTTACAGGCGAAAAGGATACGCCGTTCATGTGGATTGATCCGGATGCGTAAGACAGATGGTTTTGTAAAGTCGTCGCGAGCAAGTCAGATCGTCGGATTCGCGCGTTCGTCGAGAACACCTTTGGGCAGGTTCGCCCGCTTTACCAGGTATTGATTGACTTCTTTCATCAGCTCCTCGGAGAGCGTGTGCATGATACGGTGGAAAACTTCGACTTCCTCTTCCGTAAATCGGCGCTTGATACGCTTCGTGAGGATCGCTGAATAGCGCTCGCTCGTACCGTACAAATCAATGAATTTCTCCGTGACCTGCAATAGGACGACGCGTCCGTCCTCGTCTGATCTGATTTTTCTCACGAAACCTTTCTTCTCGAGATTTGCGATTTTATAGGCTGCGTTCGGTTGGGATACGTTAATGAATTCTGCAAATTCAGTCAAAGTAGGAAGGCCGAGGCCGTAGATCGCTTCTGCGCAAAATGTCTCAAGCGCGGTGAGCGAATCGTCTTCCTTCGCATCCATCTTTCGGAAAATGCGTCGATAATAGTACAGTTTAAGTTTCAGATAAATCGAATGGATGTCATCTTGTAGCATAGTGCACCTCGTATCATCTCTTGCGATCATCTTAACAGAAAAAGTCGATCAAACGCATTGTAGAGAGAGCCCGTCTTTTTGGCAAAACGAAAAGGCAGGCTTTCACATCGGAAAGAGACTTAGCCGAGTTTCTTTTGAATCAACTCAATGACATCGGAAACTGTTTGCAACTGCTCAATCTCGTAATCTTCGACCGAGAGCGAGAACTGCTCCTCGAGCGTCAACGAGAGCTCAACGGCGTCGAGAGAATCTACTGCCAAGTCTTCGATCAGGCGCGCGTCCTCCGTGACTTCGTCCGCAGATACTCCTAACAGATCGACAAAGATATCAACGACTTTTGACTTTACCATACGATATGACCTCCTAAGATCTTTCTTCAAGCTTCATTCTCGTAACCGTGGGCAACCTATAGAGAATGAATGTTAAATAAATTTATATAAATTATTTTAACTATCCAGCAGTATAGAGAAGGAGTTTTCGCGTGTCAAGTCGATAAAGACTCGTCAAATTGAACAATTATTGGAAAAATATCAAGAGTTTTTCATATTCATGCCCGTTTTGCGCAACCGTAAACTTATTTTGTCGTCATATGGTGTGAGAGGAAAATTTCGATGCGGCACGTGATACAATTTCCGATAGAGAGAAGACTGTCGCGGGTGAAAATGCTACCGGCAGTCGACTTATTTACGGAAAGAGAGATCGTCGCAAGGTATGACTTCGGGTTACCTGTCAGATGAAACGATTATCGACCTTTTTTTCGAGCGATCGGAAGAGGCGATTGAATCGGCGATGGACAAATACGGCGTCCTTTTGCGCAGTCTGGCATGGAATGTTCTCGGTAACCGCGAGGATGTCGAGGAGTGCTTGAACGATACGTACTTGGCGGTTTGGAACTCAATTCCTCCGGAGCGCCCGAAGTACCTGAAAGCCTATGTATGCAAAATAGCGCGCAACAATGCGCTTGATCGCGTCAGGGAGAAGAATAGGGCCAAACGCGGAAGTGGACAGACAAACTTGTTGCTCGACGAGTTGAGCGAATGTGTGGCTTCCGAAGCCGACACGTTGCGGCTTTTGGAAAACGCTGAGATGGCGGAGGTTATCAGTGAATATCTGCGCGGACAGACGGAACAGCGCCGTACGATCTTCATCCAACGCTATTTCTACGCCTCCGGATTGCGCGATATAGCGGAAGAACACGATATGACAGAAGGAGCCGTCAAATCTCTCATGCACAGGATGCGAGCGGAGCTGAAAGAAGAATTCATAAAGAAGGGGTACGATCATGAGTGACAAGCAAGACATAGTAGATCGATTGATGCAGAGTTTGTCTTCGATTGACGATGACTTGCTTCTTGATGTGGAGCCCGCTAAGAGGAGAAACGTTATCTCCATGCCACATGATCGTGTTGACGAGAGCTCCGAAGATCAAAGAAGTTGTGACTCCCCGCGCGTGTCGCCCGACCGTAGTCGTATGAGAGAACGTAACGGGCGCAAGCGGATGCCGAATCGCAAGGCCTGGATTTCCGTCGCAAGCATCGCGGCATGTCTCGTTATTGTATTGGGTAGTCTTTACGTCTGGAATCCCGCCCGGAAGGTATTGGCGCCGATGGACGCCGAAATCCAAGATCCGATGAATGACTGGGAGTCCAAATATCCGGACAACATGTATTGGGAAGATCCTTTCGGAAAGGTCGCCTCTCTCGATGGGAATTTTCTGGACAATGCGGCATTCGACAGAGTGACGGAAACGATCGACGGTCAATCTGTGATACCGCCGCTCAGCGAGCGGGGGTACGATTTGTCGCGTGAGGTGATGCGTACGGCGGATCAAACGGCCTTCCAAATGCTCGCCAAAACAAAGACAAACGCGCTGTACTCTCCTTTCAACATCTATCAAACGGTTGCCTTCCTCGCCGCGAGCGCGGACGAAAATCGTCTGTTCGGTGATGTGGTCGACAGCCGAAGCGACGAGCTCGCCTCCATTTCTTTCCCGTATCATTTTTCAAAGGGCACGTTTTTTGCTCAAAATGGCGTCTTGATGAGCACGCACCTCTATGAGAAGTGTGATTTGACGTTGCTGAATTCCGCGTGCAAGAGTTTTTACTTCGACGCTTACGTCTGGAACGGTGATAGAGGGACGTCGAACGATGATACCGTTGACTCATCGCCGATTACGATTCCTTATTCAACGAGAGCTATTCATTGGAATCCGTTAGATGAATTACTGATTCTGTTCCGGTATCAGGCGGAAGTCGCTTGGACAGGAAACGTGTCGAGCGTGGATCTCAATCAGGGATTGTTCCATGCGTCCCGTCGAACATTTACCGATGTGTCATACTACGACGCGGACGATGCATCTTTAAGGCATTTTACGCTCGACGGTGCGGTCGCATGTGAGCTGCCGGTTCAAGGGGGAAGTCTCTATCTCGTATTGCCGAATGAGGGATCGACGCCGGAAGATCTCTTGAAACAGGATCGTTTCTTCACGAGGCTGCTGACGGCTGAGCCGGCAGGCGAGAACGCCGTTGCCAGATTCCCCGAATTGAATATCCGAGATCGGCGCAATCTCGTCGATCCTGCCGGAATTCAGGAATTGCGCGCACTTGCCGAGACGTCCGTGCGTCTTAGGTGGTTGAAGGGCGTAGACGTCACCTTCCCGCTCCTTGGTCAGGATATCGATTTCTCGCTAGACGGTCCGGTTCGGGAAACCGATGAGCCGGGTCCCGATGCTGTCGGTCGTATGTCTCTTGAAGCCGTGTTCGACCGTCCCTTTATCTTCTGTTTGACTGAGGGAACATATAACACGCCCATTCTTGTCGGCATATACAGATATCCCGAGTAAAAATCAATAGACATAGATTTCCCAAGTGATTATCAATGCGCAAGGTTTGACTTTGCGGGTGATTATTGTTTATGATCGATGTGTAGTTGAATAATGCGTTCGAGCGAAGGGAAACAGGTGAAAAACCTGTGCGGTACCGCCGCTGTAAATGAGTGTTTTTTCCTGATGCAAATCAGCCACTGAGTAATTGGGAAGGCGGAAAAAACGGAAGCCAAGGTTTCGCCTCATGAGCCAGAAGACCTGCTGATCGCATAAGAGAGTAACAGTGCAACGGGTTATTGTGCGTTACGGGTTTTGGTGCGTATGGTGTAAAAACGGACCGCGCGTTCCGACCGAGAGGCGGAAGCGCGGTTTTTAATTGCACCGCATCCCGAAACAAGCAAAACCCCAAGGTCCATCGACAAGAGGAATTGGAGGTTTTATCGATGAAAAGGCTGAAAAAGGGGAGCGTCCTCGCGGTAATCTTGGCGCTCATGGTAACGTTGACGGCTTTTGTCCTGCCGACAGCTTATGTGTCGGCGGAAGGGAGTGTGCCCGCGGAGAAGCAAGCGTCACTTCCTGCAAAAGGAGATTTGCCCGCTGAACCTAGTGGCATGGGACTAATCACGGTGACATTTACCGTAACGGGGTCCAAAATTATTGAGAAGCCGGAAGATCATGAGGATGCACTTGAGCCATGGCTTACGACAGACTGTCAAGTGGAACCGGGGACGACGCTTCGTGACCTGACGGAGGAGCTGTTGGACAGACCCGGTGAAGGTCGTCACGTCACGTTTGATGGCGATTTTCTCACAAGCATCACGATCGACGGAAAGACAAATGAGGCGGGTAAAACGAACGGTGCCGGGTCATACTGGCTCTGGTATCTCGGTGACGCGCTCGGTCCGGTGAGCGCAGGCGCATACGAGCTACAGACCGGTGACGTGATTGAATGGAGATTTTTCAATGATCCGAACTACCCGAGCTCCATTGCTCAAGAGACGGCGGATCCACCGCACGACATGGGACCGACTCCTGATTACTGGACGACATTTGGATCAAACAATGACCGTTCTGCGGTCAAAGCGGCGGAGTCAGTTACAAAACCCGAAAAAAAAGTGTACTGGGGACGTCTGTTCGGCGAATTGAATTCATGGGGCACTTGCAGCAACTCCGACCTGCTTGTGATCGGCGATGATATCTACTTTGCGACGGGCAACACGTTGTTCCGCGTGAATGCCAAGGGCGTGGTCGTCTCGCAAGCGATGCTCCGTGGCGATATCGGATATTTTGCCAGGCTTGCCTATGACAACGGGCTTATTCTTGTCCCTCTGCAGGGCGCGGCTATTCAAGCGATCAACGCTTCAACCATGAAGACAGTATGGGTCGCACACAGCCTCGATTTTTATGCCGTATTTGATAATGATACGATGGAGCGTCACGACTACGTCTTACAGGATATGTCATCACTTCTCATTGCCGACGGCATTGCCTATTCTTCTACCGTCGCCATTGACGGCGAATGGAAGAGCGTCGGCGGCTATCTGCGCGCGATCGACATGAAGACGGGTGAGACCATCTGGAAAGCTGATCGAAGCTTTTTCATGGACGAGTTGTTTGGATGGGGCGGACAGGGCGCCGGATTCTATTGGAGCGGTCCTTTGAAACTCGGAAAATGGATCGTGGCGGCTGGGGAGGACGGTGCGCTCTGGGCGTTCGATGCCGAGACGGGTGACCACACTTTATTCAACAATGCGTGGCCGGTGATGCCGATGGCACCGAACCGCTCGCCGAAGATTCGTTCCTCGCTTGTTCACCACGAGGGGAATATTTACTTGACGACAAATGACGGACAGCTTCACCGCATGCTTTTTGATGCTGAGAGTGGGGAGTTTGATCCTGCAAGCCAGTTTGGAGCCGATAAATCAGTCAAATTCGCATTGGCGTCGACATCTACACCAACCATCTACAATGGCAAGATCTACGTGGGTGGCTTAAAAGAGGCGGGGTCTTTCCCCGGCATCGGTGTTTTTGCGGTGATTGATCTCGAGACATTTGAAATCGAACGATCCTTTGAGATTGAAGGGGAAGTCAAGGCGACTCCGCTCGTCGTGATTGGGAAAAACGATAAGCCGTACGTTTACTTTACCGCTAATAACGAAAACGGTGCGCTCTATGTATACGACGGAGAAGAGGTCACAACGGCATATCTCCCGGAGCCTGACAAGCGCCAGTACGGAACGGCAAGTCCCGTGATCGATCGACACGGCAACATCTATTACACGAACGATTCGGGTTATCTCTTCTCGCTTCGCGATGAGGTTCCTGCCTTTGCTCTTGTACTTGACGATGACGATGAGGGATACCCTGAGTTTCTTGAGATAGTGCTCAAGGGTTTGGTCAAAGGTGAACTGATCTGGGACGGAAAGGTGACCGTTAAGAAAGCGACGGACCCGATGTATCAGGAGATCGCAAATCGGCAATTTGGGGATGATCGCGTCATGCTTCTCGATATTGAATTGGTTGACATCGACGGGGCTTCCATACCCGTCGTAAGTGACGGTTCGCAGATCGGTCTTGATTTTAATCTTGCAGCGAGTTTCGTCGAAGGCAGCTCGTCCGTTACGTTCTACTACTTTAACGATGAACAAAAGGAGTTTGAAAAGGCGACCGCCGCATCGTATGACGAAGCGAAACGTTTACTTTCCGTGACGTTCGATCACTTCTCCACGTATGCCATCGTAGCGAAACAAATAACGGAGGAACCCGATTCGACTACTCCTGAAGTACCCGACGTACCTACTACAGGAGAGCCCATGACGATACATTATGTCGGCATTCTTTTCCTCTCCGTCGCGGCTCTAACAGCCTTTGGATTGAAAAAACGCTCAATGCTTGACACTGATTGAATTGACGGCATATAGGGGAAGGATATTAAGAGAGACCAATGAAGCGTCAATGTACAAGACGGATGATCGCTTACGCGATCGCAACGTTGTTGGTGTTGGCACTGACGTTTGCGTGTGTCGCGGCTTGCGGCTCATTCGATATTGGACATGGCGATAAAACGGAGTTGACGGACGGAACAATTTCGTCTGTCGACTCCGCATACACATCGAAATCTTCTGTGTATACGTCTAGCGAGTCCCTGCTATCGTCTGATCATCATGCGCTCAAATCTTCTTTTATATCGCATCTATCGAGTGATCGCGAAACGACAAAAACATCGAAATCCTCGAAAGACGACCGGACAACGGCAAAATCAACCGGAAGGACATCGCCGACGACCTGCTCTCAAGAGTTTCCGCCGACGACCACGACCGCGTCGACGACGAGATCCGAATTTATCGACGTCACAGTATTTGTTGAGTGTCGAAATGCCGTGAAGCATCACGCTTTCAAGGATAAGATCGAGTGGATGATTGTGAACGGTTATTGCGATGCGGACGGCTTGATGTTTGAAGATACCGTTCGACTGAAGAGAGGCGAGACCGTTTTTGATGCGCTTGTCAAGACGGAGTTGCAAGTACTCTACAGGACGACCATATTTTCGAAATACGTCTATGAGATCAATCGGCTCCGAGAGAAGGACTGTTCCCAATCGAGAAGCGGTTGGGTATATTTAGTGAACGACGCATTCGGTCAAGTGAGTTCAGATGCCTGGATTCTGAATGACAATGATCGTGTTCATTGGGGGTATACAATCGTCGAAGGCGACGTCAAGTAATGACGAGTCGCAGGATAAGGGGGCGTTGGTTTTGGCTCTAAAGCGTTATCATCCTGCAGTCGTTTTCCTTTATTTCGCCGCGATGTTGCTCGTGACGATGCTTGTGCATCACCCTGTCATCGCAGGTATTTCTTTTTTATTTGCCGTTCTTTTGAGGTGCCGCGTGATCGGAGTCGCCAAAGCGATGAGATCGTTGCTCTATCTCTTACCGATGCTGTTGATGATCACCTGTATTAACGCTTTAGTGAATGAAAGCGGTATGACTGCGCTATTTACGATTGGAGGCAGGTCTTTCACTTTGGAGGCGCTTTTGTACGGACTCGTCTCCGGTCTGACGCTCCTGTCGGTTATCATATGGTTTTCCAGTTATAGTGACTTGATGGAAAACGGTCGTTTTCTCGCGATGTTGGGGAGGCGATTGCCGGTGATCAGCATGATGATATCCATGATCTTTCGGTACATCCCCGATACGGTTCGGCACGGGCGTGAGATCGAGATGAGTCAGCGAGCGCTACTCGGTTCTGACGACGGTCATCGAAAGACGAAGGTCGCCCGCGCGATTCGTTTGGCATCCATCCTCATGGCGTGGAGCATGGAAAACGCCATCGAGACAGCCGATTCGATGAGAGCGAAAGGGTATCAGTCGGGATGTCGCAAGCCATACGCACGTGTTCGCTGGACGGAACGTGATGTGATGCCTTTTCTTCTGACTCTTATCTTGACCGGGTTGGCGGTGATCGGTGTCCTGTCGGGCGGGGCGGCATTCCTCTTTTATCCCGAGTGGTACATTCCATCTCGCGCTTTTGTGGGCGGACGACTCTACGTGTTTTTCGGTGTCTTCATCGTGCTGAGCGGACTTCCGCTCCTTTTGGATATTGGGGAAAAGATCCGCGACGTTCTGAGTCTCGGACGGCGTCGCGCCTCTCGTGAGATCGATCCGTTTGTCGCGGCGATGCTGCCCGACCAAGATCTCGATGGACAGGGGATGCTGTTCTCCGGTGATGGGTCAGAAAAGAGAAGGAGGATGGAATCATGACGACTACGCGATCGGGCGGCGTTGAAGTAAGGGACTTCAGCTTTCGTTATCCCGGCAGTGAGACGAAAGCAGTCGATGGCGTCTCTTTCTCTGTAGCGCCCGGTTCTTTTACCGTCGTTGTAGGTCCGAGCGGAAGTGGCAAGACGACACTGTTGAGGTGTTTGAAACCTGAACTCTCGCCACACGGCGAAAGAGAAGGCGTAATCGATGTCAAAAATCGTGACCGAGAATCCGGCCGATCGCGCCATGATATCGCCTTTGTCATGCAAAATCCGACGAATCAGATTGTCATGGATGTCGTTTGGCATGAGCTGGCATTCGGACTTGAGAACAGCGGACTGTCGCCTGAATTGATTGAGCGCCGCATTGCGGAGACGGCGCACTTTTTTGGGATTTCAAACTGGATTCACAGAAAAGTCGCTGAGCTCTCGGGAGGAGAAAAGCAGATCCTCAACCTTGCATCCGCTCTGATCATGCATCCGCGCGTTCTCATCCTCGATGAGCCGACGGCTCAGCTCGACCCCGTCGCGATCAAGCACTTTCTCAATATGTTGCAGCGCATTCATCGCGAGATCGGCACAACGATCATCATGTCGGAGCACAGAATGGGAGATGTTCTCCCGATGGCGAGTGACGTGTTGTACCTAGAAGAGGGCAAAGTATCATTCTTCGGAGCTCCACGCGAATTTGCCTCCCATCTTCTAGTACGCGACGATCCGTTTAAGCGCGCATTGCCGGCGACGACACGAATCATCTGGAACGTACGCAAGTCGCTCGAGGCATCAAACGGCGTCATCAATGGAGACATGGAGCTGCCGCTTTCCGTACAGGAGGCGAGAGAACAGCTTATAGAAATAATGACGTCATCACGACAACATGTCATTGATTTTAATGAGAGTGTTTTTCTGGCGCATGCACAAAAACGCGGCGACGTAGCAGTCAGGCAGGACGGCAAGCCCGTGTTGCAAGCGAAGCGGCTTTGGTATCGCTATAAGAGTGACGCGCCGTTTGTGCTGGAGGAGATGAATTATGAGCTTCATCGCGGTACGATTCACGCGCTTGTCGGAGGCAACGGAAGCGGCAAGAGCACGCTGCTCTATCTGCTCGCGGGTGTGCTAAGACCGCAACGCGGCAATGTTGTTCGTGAGCCGGAATTCAAAGTCAGCCTTCTCACCCAGAACCCGCGTGCCGTTTTTGCGCGCGACACACTCTTCGATGATCTGATGGAGCACAGAACGCTCGGAGGGTACGATGAAAAGCGTGTTCATTCCATCGCGGAAAGTCTCGGGATTCGTCACCTGTTGGATCGCCACCCTTACGATTTGAGCGGAGGCGAAATGCAAAAGGGAGCGCTCGCGAAGGTCTTGCTTTTGAATCCGGACGTTCTCTTGCTCGATGAGCCGGTCAAGGGACTTGATGCCTTGAATAAGCATGAGATAGGAGAGTTGATCAGGGGACTTCGCAACGAGGGGATGACAATTCTCGTCGTTACGCACGATCTCGAATTTTCCGCAAGCATCGCCGATGAATGTTCGCTTATCTTTGACGGACGCATCGTAGCGAAAGACGAGACATCATCGTTCTTTCGAGATAACGCGTTCTACACGACCGACATCTTCCGCATGACGCGCGGAATCGTAAATCCCGTCACGACAATGAAAGAATGGGCAACCATGCTCGTAATCGATTCTGAGGAGTGTCGACATGATCTCGGATAAGCGCTCAGTCAACATGGGAATGATTCTTGAGGTCTCCACGCTTATTCTGTTGCCCGTCTTCATGATTCTGTGCGCGTATTTCGAGATCAGGCAGACGGCTCTTTTGACGTTGACGACGGCAATCCTTGCAAATGTTCCGTTTTTTATCAATTTTGAAAAATCGCGTCCAAAACCGCGGCATATTTTGCCCATTGTGGTCATGTCTGCCCTTGCGACGGCCGGAAGGATTCTTTTCGCTCCCATACCGCACGTCAAACCGGTCTCCGCCATCGTGATCGTGACGGGAATCGCTTTTGGCAGGAGGAGCGGATACCTGACGGGGGCTCTGACGGCACTTGCATCCAATATGTTCATGGGGCAGGGGCCTTGGACGCCGTGGCAGATGTTCGCTTGGGGGCTCATAGGCTATCTGGCGGGCGTCATGGCAAGTCGCAATTTGTTTCGATATCGTTGGGTCGTCTACGTCTACGGTTTTGTCTCGGGTTTGCTGTTCGGCTTGATCATGGATTCGTGGCATATCATCAGTTTCGTATCGCCTCTAACTTGGTTAAGTGCGCTCGCGGCGTACGGGGCGGGCTTCTTTTTCAACCTGGCTCACTCGATCGCCACAGTCGTTTTTCTCGTCCCCATTCTGTCACCGTGGACAAAAAAGCTCACGCGGATTAAGTCTAAATTCGGGCTTGATCTGCCGGGATGGTGAACTTTCATTTTGAAACCAACACCGATGCGACGAATGCGTGCTTGATCGAGATATTTCGTATCATGCGCTCAGCGTCGTGTGTTAGTATGACAGACAGACAATAAATCAAAACGAATCTAAGTATTTCATGGGAGGTAAACATGAAGAAAACACCGTTATATCAGCGCCACGTCGATCTTGGCGCTCGTATGGTTGAGTATGCAGGTTGGAACATGCCCGTGCAATATGCAGGCATCAGTAATGAAATCTTGGCTGTACGCAATAAGGTCGGTATGTTCGACGTGTCGCACATGGGTGAAATTCGCGTGTGCGGAGAAGGTGCCGGCGAGTATCTCAACTGGCTGTTGACGCGCCGCGTCACAGGCAAGAAGCCCGATCAGATCACATACGCCATCCTTTGCGCGGCTGATGGAGGAACGGTGGATGACCTTCTCGTCTATACCTTGGGTGAGGAGGATTATCTGCTCGTCGTCAACGCCGCCAATAAGGACAAAGATGTCGTCCATCTCGAAACAAGTTTGCCGGTCTATGGCGAGAAATATCCCGATCGCGATACGTCTGACATCAAAATCATCGATGAGTCGGATCTCTACGGTCAAATCGCAGTTCAGGGTCCCGAAAGCCTCGACGTTCTTCTCGGTCTTTCGGAGAAACTCGGTCTCACGGAAGAACAGCGCGCACAGCTTGAAGGGCTCAGACGTTTCCGTGATATGACAGTTCCGATCGAAGGTGAAGATCTCCCCATGATTATCTCGCGCACGGGATACACGGGTGAAAACGGCTATGAACTGTACATCCCGGTCGACAAAACAGTTTACTACTGGGATGTTCTCGTGGACGCCGGCGTTGAGCCGTGCGGACTCGGTTCGCGCGATACGCTCCGCCTTGAAGCCGGTATGCCGCTTTACGGTCATGAAATGTCGCCGACGATCAGCCCGTTGGAGGGCGGCATGGGATTCTTCGTCGACAGCGATCGCGAATTCCAAGGCGATGTGATGAAGGACATAGTCACTCGTCGTCAACTGGCGCTCGTCAGTGACACGAGAGTAATCCCGCGCGAAGGGTACGAAGTTTACCTCGACGGAAAGCAAATCGGCGTTATCTCGTCCGGTACGTTCTCTCCAGTCCTTGAGAAGGGGATAGCCTTCGCGCTCGTCGATGTCGAAACGCCGGAAGTCGAAGCCGTTGAGGTGCTCATTCGTAAGAAGATGCAACCTTTCACGGTCGTCAAACCGCCTTTTGTCGGCTAATTGAGTACGGGTAGGTTCTCCAGAAGTACTCAACTCTTGCCGCCAACTGATGAGGCACGGTAAGAATAGGTATTCAGGCACGACTCTTCCATGATCGTGCCGCAAGACAACCGGTTAAAACGACATTGTCGGCAACCGGCATAAAAATGAAACTGAAACAGGAAGGAATCAGAGCTATGAAATTTTCCAAAACACACGAATGGGTTAAAGTTGACGGAAACGTCGCAACAATCGGGTTGACCGATTACGCGCAGGATCAATTGGGTGAGATCGTTTATGCGGAGGCGGAGCCGGAGGGAACCGTCGTTGAACTCGAAGGTATTATCGGAACCGTGGAATCCGTTAAGGCGGCATCCGACCTCTATGCGCCGGTCAGCGGCGAAATTGTCGAATCGAACGAAGAGATCGAAGACGCACCTGAACTGATCAATGAGGCACCGTGGGATACCTGGTTTGTCAAAATTGACATGGCGGACTCCGCCGAGCTCGACGCACTTCTCGACGAAGACGCTTACAAAGCATTCTGTGAGGAGGAATAATCATGATCGGCTATCTCCCGATGGGCCGTGAGGAACGCCGCCGGATGCTGGCATCCGTCGGCGTTGACCTCGATAAACTGTTCGACATGATTCCTGAATGCGACAGGTGCAAGGTAGAAGAATATGAAGCACTACCCGTCGAAGGCATGAAGGAACTGGAAGTTGTCGAACACGTGCAGGCGTTGGCGGATAAGAACCTGAACACGGTGAACTATGATTGCTATCTCGGCGCCGGTTATTACGACCACTACCAACCCGCCGCCGTTAAGCATCTCATCGGCAGATCCGAGTTCCTGACATCGTATACTCCTTATCAAGCAGAGATCTCGCAGGGAACTCTTCAGGCATATTTCGAATGGCAGAGTTATATCACGCGCTTGACAGGTCTTCCGATCGCAAACGCTGGGCTCTACGACGCTGCCTCGGGCGCTGCCGAGGCGGTGCTTCTCGCATGCCGCGATAAGCGCCGATACAAAGTGTTCGTATCAGCCGGACTGCATCCCGAGTCACTTGAGACGGTTCAGACGTATTGTCATGCGGCAGGTATAGAAGTCGTCGTCGGCGAGGTTGACGAAAACGGTCAGCAGACTGCATACCCCGACGACAATAAAGAATTTGCCTGTTTCATGATTCAAAGCCCGAATTACTTCGGTATCGTCGAGGATCTCGATTTGCTAGTCGAGAAAGCGCATGGCGTTGACGCATTGGCAGTCGTCTCCTCCGATCCCGTCAGTTTGGCGATGTTGAAGCGTCCCGGCGACGCAGGCGTCGACATCGCGATCGGCGAGGCTCAGTCGCTCGGCATTCCGACGTCGTACGGCGGTCCAGGCATCGGGTACATGGCCGTGACGAACAAACTGATGCGCAAAATGCCCGGCAGAATCTGCGGACAGACGGTTGATCGCGACGGAAAAACGTGCTACGTCTTGACTATACAGGCACGTGAACAACATATCCGCCGTGAGCGCGCGACATCGAATATCTGCACATCGCAGGCACTGATGGCGACCGCCGCCACGATATGGCTCGCCCTGCAAGGCGGATCGGGATTGCTGGATGTCGCGGAGCAATCAGCGGCAAAAGCGATTTATCTGCAAAAGAAACTGACCGAAAACGGTCACTTCCGACTCGTCTATGACAAACCTTATTTCCGTGAATTCCTGGTTGAAGCGAAAGAAGGTGTCGACCTCGAGAAGCTCAATAAAGCGCTCCTCGAAGAAAACATCATCGGCGGACTCGTCGTCGACGGCAACAAGCTGTTAATTGCCGTGACGGAGAAGAAGACAAAGGAGCAACTCGACCGCTATGCGGAGGCGATGCTTCGGCTTTGTGATGCACAGGGAGGGAAATGATCATGTCTAGATACAAGGATACCCCACTAATTTTTGAACTCGAGACTTGTCACGAAGGGAGTCGGTATATCCGTCCTCTGGACGTACCGAAGCCGGATTTTGCCGAGTGGTTCGGCGATGCCTATCGCGAAGGTAAACCGAATATCCCCGATGTGGACGAGATTTCCGTCGTTCGCCACTTCACGAATCTTTCGGCGAAGAACTATCACGTCGAAGTCGGAACGTATCCGCTCGGCTCTTGCACGATGAAGTACAATCCGAAAGTCAATGAGGACATGGCAGCCCTGACGGGTTTCGCGGCGACTCATCCCATGCAACCCGACGAGACGGTGCAAGGAAACCTTGAGTTGCTCTACCACCTCGAAAAGTTGCTGAACGACGTGACGGGCATGGCCGCCCACACGTTCCAACCCGCGGCAGGCGCTCACGGCGAGCTGGCAGGAATTCTTCTGATCAAGGCATACCACGAAGATCGCGGCGACACGAAGCGCGACACGATCATCGTACCTGACGCCGCTCACGGAACGAACCCGGCGACGGCGGCGATGGCGGGCTACAAAGTCCGTGAAATCAAATCGAACGAAAATGGCACGGTCGACTTGGAATCTTTGGAAGCCGCGCTCGGTGACGACGTCGCGGGATTGATGTTGACGAATCCGAACACGCTCGGTCTGTACGACGGCAACATCGAGAAGATTACGAGAATGATCCATGACTGTGGCGGACTTTGCTATTACGATGGCGCGAATCTCAACGCGATTCTCATGCATGCCAGACCCGGCGACATGGGATTTGACTGTGTTCACTGGAATGTCCACAAGACGCTTTCAACGCCTCACGGCGGCGGTGGGCCCGGTGCGGGCCCCGTTGGTTGCAACGAGTTGTTGGAACCCTATTTACCGAAACCTGTCGTTGCGAAAAAGGACGATATGTATTATCTCGACTTTGATCGCCCGAAATCCTTCGGCATGATCCGATCTTTCGTCGGTACATTCGGTGTCCTTGTGCGCACCTACGCGTATATGCTCTCGAACGGTGCCGAAGGTCTCTACGAAGTGGCGGAAGGCGCCGTCGCGAATTCCACTTATCTCCGCGAGAGACTGAAGGGTTACTACAACATTCCGTATGACACGCCCTCGATGCACGAATTTGTCATGACCGGTGAGTGGCAGAAGAAAGAAAGCGATTGCAACACGCTCGACATCGTCAAGCGTCTGATCGATTATGGATTCCATCCGCCGACCGTATATTTCCCGCTCGTCGTCCAAGAGGCGATCATGATCGAGCCTACGGAGACGGAGACGTGGCGTGATCTCGACGCGCTCGCCGACGCATTCATCAAGATTGCGGAGGAGGCAAAGGAAGATCCTGAACTTCTCAAGGGCGCGCCGCGCTATACGCCGATTGCAAGACCCGACGAGACTGCCGCCGCCAGAGATCCGATTCTGGCAGGTTAATGCGGGAACAGCGTAACGTTATTCAACTGATACCGCTAAAGGCTAAACAACAACGGTAGCCGGAGCCAAGCTCCGGTTACTCCATTTTCCCGAATAACCTGTCGCCTAAGAAGCGGAAAATGCCCGTAATCGCTGTGCAAACGACGAGAGGGAGTTTTCCGCGAATATGCTAAAATGACAAACAGCTCGAAAATATGGCGGAATGTCGACAATGTTAAACTCGTACAATATGCCGTCTATCGGCCATTCAACTTGTCATATTCTGAGAGCGAATGATGATATAAACTCGGAAGTGACGGAATATTTCTTGCACTTCCTCGAGAAAGGAAATGGATTATATGGCAATCAGAGTTGCAATTAACGGATTCGGACGTATCGGACGTCTCGTTTTCAAAGGTATTGTCGAGCGCGGACTGTTGGACAACGGCGTCGAACTCGTCGCTATCGTCGCCAGAAACACAAAGGCCGACTACTTTGTTTATCAGCTGAAGTACGATTCAACACAGCATCGTTGGGAGCGCGATATCACGGCGGAGAAGTCGGATCCCTCGCAGGAAGAAAATAACGTGCTCGTGGTCGACGGCAAACACAGAATCAAGTGTGTGCTCGCAGGCACGTCTCCATCAGATCTCGACTGGAAGAGCTTGGGCGTCGATTACGTCGTCGACAGCTCCGGTAAGTTCAACGATTACGACAAAGCGATGGGACACATCGACGTCGGGGCGAAAAAAGTCATTCTGACGGCACCGGGCAAAGGTCCCGTTCGTACGCTCGTCATGGGAGTTAACGAAGGTGAGTACATCCCGAAGGAAGACCTCGTCGTTTCAAACGCTTCTTGCACTACCAACTGTCTAGCGCCCGTCGTGTCCGTGCTTCTCAAGAACGGACTCGAAATCGAAAAGGGTCTGATGACGACCATCCACGCATATACCGCGTCTCAAAAAGTTTTGGACGGCACCTCACTCAAGAATTGGCGTCTCGGACGTACAGCAGCTGAGAATATCATCCCGACGACCACCGGGGCTGCGAAAGCCGTAGGCCAAGTTCTTCCGGCTGTGAAGGGCATTATGACGGGAATGGCGTTCCGCGTGCCGACGCCGACAGGATCGGTCGTCGACTTGACCGTCCTTTTGAAGAACGACAGCTCGATCGAAGCGATTGACGCGATGATGAAGGAAGCGTCGGAGACGTACTTGAAGGGGATTTTGAAGTATACGAAGGATCCCATCGTCTCGACCGACGTCATTCAAGATTCGCATTCCTCGATTTACGACTCCGAGGCGACGCTCAAAAACAATCTTCCCGACGAGAAGCGTTTCTTCAAACTTGTCTCGTGGTATGACAACGAGTGGGGCTACTCCGAGCGGACGATCGACCTTTTGCTCTATGTGGCGAAAGAAGACGAAAAGGCCGGCGTGTAACAGCAAGGACCGTATCGTCTCAACTGAATAACTGATATCCCTGACGTGGTAGTTTCGCGCGCCTCTTTGACGATCAAAGAGGCGCGTTTTATATTATAAGTCGCTTCCCGTTACTTAAAAAGACTGATGATGGCGAGTATCGTGCCAGTCAATCCTTCTCCTCCGAGCATACCGGCGGCGCCCATTTGAATGGTATTCTGACTGCTCACTTTCATCGTTTTGC
>JAAZKT010000029.1 GCA_012799695.1 Clostridiaceae bacterium | reverse complement strand
GGTCGATCGACGCTGACCTCGTCGTTCTCGCCGTCGGCCACGAGCAGGACAACACACTTCATCGATTGATTAAGGATGCCTACATCACGCCGGAACTCCATCTCCTCGGCGACGCGGCGCACACCGGGATGATCATGCACGCCGTCCGTGCAGGATACAGGACGGGACTTTCGATTTGACGCGGCGGGCAACAACTGGGAAAGACGTAGTTATTTAAAGAGCAGAGGAACAACGGGTGACAAACAGACGGAAAAAGACCCACAAACGCTTGAATATCGCGCTGATCGGTTGCGGTCGCGCGTCAGCCGATCACCTCAAGGCGATTTACTTTTTCGAGAAACGCCGTTTCGTTGAGCTTAGGGCGATCGTCGACAAGAACGAACAGGCGATCGAAAGCGTTCTCGCCTCACGCTCCTCTCAATTCAAGCGACCAATCGTCTCCGACAACATCGATGACGTTCTGGAGAAGGCACAGATCGACCTTACAGTGATCGCGACGCCTCCCGCTTCTCATTTTCCTCTTGCCGTGAAGGCTCTTGACGTCCATTCGCATCTCATTGTGGAGAAGCCGCTGACGCTCGATATGGGCGAGGCGGAGAAAATGATCGCGCTTGCGCGAGAGCGAAAGCGCAAGCTCGCAGTGGGAATGAAGTATCGCTACATTCTTGGCGTGCGCGAGATAAAAGATTATATTGACAGCGGCGCTTTCGGCGATGTCCTCTACGGTTCTACCGCTGTCCGTTGGGGGCACGATCAAGCGTATTACGATCAAGCTCCATGGTTCGGCACGTGGGAGCGCGATGGCGGAGCCTTGATGAATCAGAGCATTCACGCCGTCGACTTGATGGCATGGCTGATGAGCGCGGAACCCTTAACCGCGACTGCCGTCCTTCTACGGCAATGTCACAAGATAGAAGCTGCCGATCTCGCCGTCGGTACGCTAACGCTTCGCGGCAACCGTCTGCTCCACATTGAGGGCACGACAAACACGAATCCGGAAGAAAAAAGCGCGTCGTTCTTCCTTCGCTGCGAGCGCGGAACGGTCTCGGCGTCTATTGTGAGCGGCGACGTAAAAATCTCTATCATTGGCGATGACGGCAAGAAAAATCAAATACGATTTCTTCTCGACGCTGTCAAAAACCGAATCAAGCGCGAAGGCTTCGGCGTGATCAAAAGGCTGGGCAATCCGTATACGTTCCTGTACGGCGATATGCTCGATGCCATCGAGAGTGACCGAGCGCCCTTAGCCGACGGAGAAGCGGGGCGTGACGCCCTCGCCATCGTCTTTTCACTCTTCCAAGCCGGGCGCGAAGGTCGAACCGTTCCGTATCCACCTGTCAACTTCACGCTCCGCGATATGCATGGTTTCTTCGACAAATGAAAGACCGGAATATCGAACGTTAGAGACGAAACACTGAAAAGGATTTCCGTCCCGTATAATCTGAAGGAATCAACACGGATCAATATTAAAATAAAAAATAGAATGCAGTTTATTCAAAGGGGATAACGCAAATGAACAAGAACGATGTTAAACGAATTCTCGCCGCTACGGACCACACGTTGCTCCGCCCGACCGCTACATTCGATGAAATTAAAAAGCTTCTGACCGAAGGAATGGAGTTCGGATGCGCGAGTTGTTGTATCCCGACATCCTATGTCGATGAGGCCGTCGACTTTGTCGACGGCGCCCTGCCGATATGCACGGTGATCGGTTTTCCCAACGGATACGAAACGACCGGCTCGAAGCTGTTCCAGACGGAGGACGCGCTCGAAGGCGGCGCATCGGAGATCGATATGGTAATCAATCTCGGTTGGGTCAAGGACGGACTTTGGGATCTCATCTACGACGAAATCGAGCAAATCAGGGATCTCTGTGATGACGCCATCCTGAAAGTCATCATCGAGACGTCCGAACTTGAGGATCGCGAGAAGATTCGCCTCTGTGAGATCGTCACCGACTGCGAAGCCGACTTCATAAAAACATCGACGGGGTTTGCCTCTGGAGGCGCGACGCCCGATGACGTCCTTCTTCTTTGCCGTCACGTCGGTCCGCACATCGGAGTCAAGGCCTCCGGCGGCATTCGAACCTTGGAAGACGCGCTGGCCTACCTTGAAATCGGAGCGGGACGACTCGGCGCCAGCGCGCTCGTCGGTCTCGCGCGTCCGTTCTTTGACGAGAAGTAAATCCGGCACATCTGACAGATGTTCAGCCAAGTTTCGTGACGACACATTGGACGCGAGCCCGCGTCTCAGCTTTCGCGATTCGAAAACATGAAGGAAGGAACGCTTTGAACATGAATTACATGAAGATCGACAACACGTACATCATCCGCATTGACCGCGGAGAAGAAATCGTCAAAGCCGTCAACGACATTTGCCGCGAGGAGAACATTACGCTCGGTTCCTTGAGCGGTCTCGGAGCCGTCGACAGCGCCAAACTCGGTCTCTATTCACTTGAGAAACGAGAATACATCGTAAATAAATTCGAAGGCGAATACGAGATTACAAGTCTCATCGGCAACATCACGACGAAAGACGGCGTCCCCTACATTCACATGCACATGACGATCAGCGATATCACCGGCGCCGTTATGGGCGGGCATCTCAGCGAAGCGCGCGTCGCCGTTACATGCGAGATTGTAATCCGGACGGCAGAAGGGACGATCGAACGCGAACCCGATCCCGTCATAGGTATTAATATGATGGTTTTCCCCGAGAGCTCGCTCTAATTTCGTAGCAATTGATGATTGCTACGCGCGGTGAAGCATTATAGACTGGTGCTTACCTATGC
>JAAZKT010000028.1 GCA_012799695.1 Clostridiaceae bacterium | reverse complement strand
GACGCCATGCAACAAATCCGTGACAGCGTCCATGATATCCATCGCGACTCGTTGGATATTCGCCGGGAATTGCAGCAAATTCAGGAGAATTTTACCTTCTGCCGCATGACCTCAAACGTAGCGATTGAACAGGAGCCCGATGCAAAAGTTCACTACACACTGCTGGCCATTGTGCGGGAAGCACTGACCAACACCATAAAACATTCCGACGCCACCGTGGTCACGGTATCACTCACCGAAGTAGCACGTCAGTACCACATGATCGTCACTGACAACGGCAAGCCCAAAGATCCCCGTCCTGCCGAAACAACCGGCATCGGACTGGTGACCATGGAAGAGCGCGTCCGCGGGCAAGGCGGAACCATCCACATATCCGCAAGCGACGGATTTCGAATTTTTGTGACCCTGCCTGTTGCTAAAAAGGAGGAAGAGGCATGAGACTGCTCATTGTTGACGACGACAAACTTGTCTGTGAAAGCCTCCGCATGATTGTGGAAATCGGCTCCCGCAGGGATCAGCGGGAAGCCGTTGAGGTGGTGGGCATCGGCCACGACGGATATGCCGCCATGGAGCTGTACGAAAAGCTGCGCCCCGACATTTTGCTCATGGACATCCGCATGGATCGCATGGACGGCATCACCGCCGGTAAGAATATTCTTGCCAAGGATCCGGACGCCCGAATCCTCTATCTGACTACCTTTCTGGACGATGAATACATCCTCGAAGCCCTGCGCATCGGCGCTAAAGGGTACCTCATGAAGTCCAGCTACGACGCCGTCTTACCGTCGCTATATGCCGTACAAAATGGCCAGCGTGTCTTCGGCGACGAGATCATCGAACAGATTCCCCGCATCATCGGAAGCGATTCCGGTACTCCCGCCACGGGCGGGGATGCGGTCGACCGCCTGTCCGCTGTTTTGACACCTCAGGAAATCAGTCTCGTTGAACAGGTCGCCGAAGGAAAAAACAACAAAGAAATCGCCGAGGCTTTACACTTCAGCGAAGGAACGGTGCGCAACTATATTTCGACGATATTAGAAAAACTGGACTTGCGTGACCGAACGCAGTTGGCGGTCTATTACTATAAGAATCGAAGCTGATTATTCAGCTTCTAAATGTGTTTGAAGCTGAGTGACCAACTTAGAAATCATTTTAAAAGTGCAGCTCCGGAAGAATACGCTCAGCACGTTCCAAAATGAAAAAAATTGAAATAATATGCCATAAAGAAGTGCATTTCATTGCATTCATTTTCACCGTACGTTATAATTAAACCGTCTTTTTCTACCTTAACCTAAAGGCTTTTCAAACATAAGGAGGTTCTCTTGTGAAACAGTTCAAAGCATGTGTCATCGGCGTCGGTTTTATCGGCGCCGCTCATATTGAAGCGCTCCGTCGCCTTGGAAATGTCGATGTTGTCGCACTGTCCGACGTGGTTGATCCGGAAGCAAAAGCGGCGGCACACGGTGTTCCCAAAGGTTACGAAGATTATCGAGAGATGATTGACCGGGAGAAGCCGGATGTTGTACACATCTGTACGCCCAATGTGGATCATTATGAAATGGCGATGTACGCGATGGGGCGTGATATCGCGGTCGTCTGCGAAAAGCCGATGACTAAAACAGTCGATGAAGCCAAACGTCTTGCCGACTTCGCGAAACAAAAAGGTATCGTAACGGGTGTCAACTTTAACTACCGTATGTATCCGCAAATCATGCAGGCAAAGGCGATGGTAGATTCAGGCGAAGTAGGCGACATTTACACCATCCACGGAGGTTATTTGCAGGACTGGCTTTTCTATGAGACTGATTACAGTTGGCGCCTTGAGCCGGAGATCAGCGGTGAATCCCGCGCGTTTGCCGACATCGGCTCCCACTGGATCGATGCGGTGGAATTCATTTCCGGTCTCCGTGCCGTGGAAGTGTTTGCCGATTTTGAAACATTCCATAAAGTACGTAAGAAACCTTTGAAGGCCATTGATACCTATTCAGGCATGACGCTCCGTCCGGAAGACTACGAAGAGAAACACATCGACACGGAAGATTACTGCACGGTGCTGTTTAAATTTGATAGCGGAGCGCGCGGCACGTGCACCATCAGTCAGGTCTTTGCAGGAAGAAAAAATCAGATGCTCGTGGATATCGGAGGCAGCCGGTGCGCCTTGCATTGGGACAGCGAACGAAGCAACGAACTTTGGATCGGCAGACGAGACACGTTCAATCAAACCGCCACGAAAGATCCCTCTACGCTAAGTCCGCTTGCCGGTTCGATCATCAGTTATCCCGGCGGGCATGCGGAGGGTTTCCCCGACTCGTTTAAACAGAACTTCAAAGCCATCTATGCCGCAGTCGAAAAAGGTGACACCGGTCAAAATCTCTTTGCGACGTTTGAGGACGGTTTAAGGGAAATGCAACTTTGCGACGCGATCGTAAGAAGCGCGAAAGAGGGCCGCTGGGTCCCCGTGGAGGGCTGATCTCCATGTTTAAAATAGGTACCCTTGCCGATTGGTTCGGACTCGGACTTCTGGAGGGCATTCGCGAATCATCGCGATGCGGCGCCACGGGCGTGCAGATCTATGCGGCGGGTGAATTTGATCCGCGAACGACCGCGACAGATTCCGTCGTCAAAGAAGTTATATCCGTCGCACGCGCGTCCGGACAGACGATCACGGCGCTTTGCGGCGAACTCGGCGGTTACGGTTTGGAGAAGGCGGAAGACAACGCCGCAAAGATCGATTACCTCAAACAAGTTTTGATTCTTGCGGATCGGTTGGACTGTCGTATCGTCACGACACACGTCGGTGTGGTGCCGAAAGATCGTTCCCATCCGCGCTATGAGGTGATGCTTAATGCGATGGGCGAATTGGCGTATTTCGCAAACCGCCTTGGCTCCTACGTTGCCGTCGAGACAGGCCCGGAATCGATGACGGTTTTGCGGGCATTTGTTGACGAGTGCGGTCCGGGGGCAGCCATCAACTACGATCCCGCTAATCTGGTCATGGTGGGCGCCGACGATGAGGTCGAAGGCGTAAGAATCGCCGGCTCCGCCATCGTTCACACCCATGCCAAGGACGGACGATCTCTCAAACAAATCGACCCTGAAGATTTTTACCATCAGTTTGCCGAAGGCGGCCTCGAATGGGCTGCCCAATCAGGCTGCTCGGAGGAAACGCCTCTTGGCGAAGGGAGTGTCCGATGGATGCCATATCTGCGCGCACTACAGGAGATCGGATATAACGGTTACCTGACCATTGAGCGCGAAGTCGTCAATGGCTCGGAAGACATACGCATGGCTGTGCAATTCTTGAAAGAGTGTATAGAACAACTATAAAACTAACATCGCGTCCCTAATGGACACGACGACACAAGGAGGATATCGAAACATGATGAAGCTCGGTTTGCTGTCCGCCATTTTGCCGGACAACACGTTTGAAGAGGTCATTGACTACGCCGCACGCGTCGGTTTTGAATGCGTGGAGGTGTGTTGTTGGCCCAAAGGCAAAGCCGTCCGCCGCTATGCCGGCGTGACACACATCGACCTTGATGAAAGCGATGAGAAACAATTGCTGGCGTACAAAAAATACGCCGAAGACCGCGGTATTGAGATTTCATCTCTTGGCTACTACCCGAACCCCATGGATGTGAATCAGGAAGCGGCTGATGTAGCGGTGCAGCATATTTACAAAATGATCGACGCCTCCGCCCTGATGGACGTCAACATGATCACGACCTTCATTGGACGCGACAAAACGAAAACGGTCGAAGAAAATCTTGATAAATTCGAGCGTGTCTGGACGCCGATCGTTGAGTACGCCGAGTCGAAAGGGGTCCGAATCGGCATCGAGAATTGTCCGATGCTCTACACAAAAGACGAATGGCCCGGCGGGAACAATCTGGCGCACGCCCCTTACATCTGGCGTGAAATGTTCCGACGCATTCCGTCAAAGGCATTGGGTCTGAACTTCGACCCTTCGCATCCCTATCTGATCGGGGCGAGCTACACGAAGCCGCTCTATGAATTTAAGGACCGTATATTCCACATTCATTTCAAGGACATCAAGATTTACCAAGATAAGCTTGATGAGTACGGCTATTTTGCCTATCCCTCGCTCTGGCATTCACCGAAGCTCCCCGGAATGGGCGGTGTGGACTTTGGCGCTTTTATCTCGGCGCTCAACGACATCCGCTATACAGGTCCCGCCTGTCTCGAAGTTGAAGATAAAGCTTATGAGAATTCCGTCGAGGATGTACGTGCTGGCATAGAACAGAGCTATCGCTTCCTCCGCCAGTTCATTTAGGCGTCGCGGACAAGTAAAAGTAAGGAGGATTACAATGGTCAGAACAAAAGTTGTTCTATTAGGAAGCGGATTCATCGCCGATATCCACGCGGAATCGTTCCGGCGCTTTGTGCCGGACGCGGAAGTGACCGCCGTCTATTCGCGGAACATCGATAAGGCGCGTGCTTTTGCCGATGCGCATGGCATACCGGCTGCGTACGACGATATTCAAGAGCTTTTGGATAAGAGCGATGTCGATATTGTCGACATCTGCCTTCCCAACGACCTACATCATCCTGCCTGCATCCAAGCGGTAAATGCGGGGAAGCATGTCATCATCGAAAAGCCGTTCTGCCTCTCCTTGCGTGAAGCGGACGAGATGATCGAGGCGGCAAAAGAAAACAACGTGTTGCTCATGTACGCGGAGGAATTGTGTTACGCACCGAAATATGAGCGCGTCCGCGCCATCGTCGAAAGCGGTGCGCTCGGGCAGATTTACATGCTCAAACAAAGTGAAAAGCATTCAGGTCCGCACAGTCGTTGGTTCTATGAATCGAAGCATTCCGGTGGCGGTGTGATGATGGACATGGGTTGTCATGCGATCGCTTGGTTTATGTGGATGCTCAAAGACTACAACCCCGTCAGCGTCTACGGACACTACATGCGCGTTTATCACGATACGGATGGCGAGGATCATGCGCTCACGCAACTGGAATTTGAGAAAGACGGTCGTACGATTATTTGTGTCGCTGAGGACAGTTGGGTCAAACACGGCGGTATGCAAGATGCCATCGAGGTTTATGGAGATGAGGGCGTCTGTTATTCCGATCTTTTCCAAGGCAATTCATCCCAGCTTTACAGCCTGCGCGGCTACGACTACGCGAGCGAGAAAGCGGGCGCGACGACCGGATGGACGTTTCCCATTTTTGAGGAAGCCTTCAACCAAGGCTACCCACAAGAGCTCGCTCACTTTGTGGACTGTGTGCGAAACGGGAAGAAGCCTCTTACCGATGGTGAGTTGGGGCGCGCTGTCATAGCGGTTATTCATGCCGCCTATGCGTCTGCACGTGAAGGACGTAAATTAGCTTTGCCATACAACTCCACGGCGGAGCGTCCCGTCGATAACTGGCGCTAGAAGTCAAAACATTAAGATAAGAAAAGGGGGTGTCCTTCACACTGCTCTCCGGTGAAAGCCCCCTTTTGATTGGTTGCATTTTCGCCTATGAATCAATTGAATTACTGGCGAACCTTCTTTTCGCGATTATATAAGATCAACAGCACGATCATGATAAGACCCATGAACACGTTGCGTGTCGGTTGTGCAAGGCCCATCGCCGTCAGCAAGTTGCTGAGCACCACCATGACAAGTGAGCCGGCGATACTCCCTGTATACGTTCCGACACCGCCCGAGAATGACGTGCCTCCAATAATGACAGCGATTAGCGAGTTGTAAGCGTATTCATCAAAGATCTGGCAACGCGCGGCATTCATGTAGGCTGCGCCCAGCATGCCGGCAAAAGCGGCAAACATCCCGGAAAATACGTACGTCAGAATCTGTACGCGATTGATATTCACTCCGTTAAGACGCGCGGCGACGGGGTTGTTTCCAAGAAGGTAAACTTGTTTCCCAAAACGCGAATGGTTCAACAAGTAGAAGACCAACGGTATGATGATCAGTCCGTATAAAATAATCGACGGCAAGAATTGCAGGCCGAACAACTTGGATGTCACGGATTTAATGAACGACGGTGAAGCGTATCCCATGGGGCTTCCTTGCGTCAACACGTACTGCATGCGCGTGATCACGTTTGAGATGGCCATCGTGACGATGAGCGGTGGGAGTCCGATTTTTACAGTGCAAATGCCGTTCAAAAGACCGACAGTCGCTCCCATGGAAAGTGCCGCGAAAAGTAACGGGAAAAAACGTCCATCCTGACTGTTCATGATGGTCGTCGTTAAAATAGCTGCCGACGACATGACGGCGCCAACCCCAAAATCCATACCGCCGCCGATCAGGACGATCGTTTGACCTGCCGAGGCAATGCTCAGAAGCAACGTAAGCATGACGATGGATCCGATGGCGCTCGCATTGAATGAGCCGGGCGAGATCATGACTGTTACGGCATATAAGATTATCGCAATGATGAACGCCATGCGCGCCGGACTATTCTGCATGAAGAGTTTCGATCGCTGACCCAATGTCAAGGTAGATTGAGTGCTATTCATGACTCGCTGCCTCCTTTCCATCTAATCCCTCCGGTTTCTTTCGGTAGTCAATACGCTTGAATTGTCGGACAATGCCCTCTCTTAGTACTTCTTGTCTTCCCTTCGCGGTGACAATGGTCATCAAGAGTCCGAGGAAGATGATGACATCGGATACGAAATTTTGCCAGTAGCTGGATACCGAGAAGCCCGGGATCATGCGTACCAAGAGAGAGAAGAAGTAGTAAACGGAGTTTTGGATCAGAACGAAAAAGCCGCTACCGAAGACGGCGCTGGCTACCGATCCCCAACCGCCGAAGCCGAGGCCGCCGAGGATGCAGGCTGAGAGCGAGCGAATGCCGTAATCTTCCGCCTGAAGCGGATTTCCTGCCGCGATCATCAGTGTTAAGCAAAGACCGGCAATACCTACGATGACTCCCTTAAGGAGAAATGCTTTCAACTGAACTTTAACGGGGCTGATGCCCGCGGCGAACGCATTTCTCGGATTGCCGCCAACGGCGTAGATGTGTGATCCGAAAGGAGTTTTGCGGGCGAAACGACAGATCAAAAGTACACCGAGAACTGCGAAGAAAGAAACGGGGATCAGTCCGAAAAGCTGACTGTCGTACGCCATGTACCACTCCCGCGGCACTTTGCCTTGCGGTACGCTCATGATCATCACGTTAACTCCTCGAATGACATAAGTCATGGCATAACTTGCAAGGAGAGCCGGCAATCGGAAAACGGAACAACAGACCCAGACCGCGATCGAGGCGAGAACCGCGGCGCCGATACCCAAAAGACAGGAGAGACCAAAGGGAATGCCCCATACCTGATGGGTCATGATAGTGACAACGTTCACCAAGGCAAGTTGAATCCCGCAAGAGACATCCATCGTGCCCGCGATCAACAATAAACTCTGACCGATCGCGACCAGAATGAACGCGGCATTTTTCGCAAAGAGCGTATTGATGCTTTTGATGCTAAAGAAGGATGCCGGTCCTTGTAGAGCCGCATTGAGTATCAAAGCGATTATGAATAAAACGAAACCGGCAAAAAATGATGAGCGTCTTAACCGCGCGAAACTATTTTTCAAAGTATCGATCATGCCTTTGCCTCCATCGTCGAGACGATCTCGTGATCTTCCGACATCCCCATCATCGCCGCCACGAGCTTCTCGGGTGTTTTATTTTCACCGGTCAATTGCGCGCTGACACATCCTTCGTAAAAGACATAAATGACGTCACATAGACTCAACAATTCTTCCGATTCGCTTGAAGAAATCAAAATGGTCATCCCATCGTTTGCACATTCTTTGAGGATTTCATGGATTTCGAGACGGGAATGAATATCGACACCGCGCGTCGGGTCGTCCAAAAGCAAAAGTTTAGGTTGCATCGCAATCCATCGTGCGACGACGAGTTTCTGTTGATTGCCTCCGGACAGTGAGCTAGCAGGATGATTCAGAGAACCGATCACAATATTGTATTTATCGACGGCACTTTGCGCAAACGAGCGATTCGCTTTAGCAGGCATGTAGGCGAAAGTTTTACCTTTTGCGACTTTGCCGGCGAGTATGTTTTCCAACACGGTGCGTGCGGGGAATACGGCTTCCCGGTTGCGTTCACCCGAGATAAAGCCCATCCCGTTTTTTACGGCTTTCGAGGGCAATTTAAAAGTAGAAGGTTCGCCGTCGTAGATAATCTCTCCCTCTTCATAACGGATGGCGCCTAGAATAGCACGTATCAATTCCGGCTGTCCCTGTCCTTGCAGTCCGCCGATACCGACGATTTCGCCTTTGTGAGCGCGAAGCGAAATATCATGTACTTTCGGGAAAATAGATAAATTCTTGACATCGAGTACGATCTCACGTCCCCCATCCGAGTGCGAGTGTACTACATCCTTTTTGCTTTTGTCCGGACGCTGTCCTGTCATGTAATAAACGATGTCATCAAGGCTGAAGTCGTCCATCGGCCCCGTGATCACCGATTCACCGCTTCTCATGATGGTCGTCCTGTCGCACACTTCAAAGACCTCGTTCATGCGGTGCGTCACGTAGACCATCGCGATGCCCTCTTCCTTCAACTCGCGCATGACGGAAAAGAGGACCTGAATCTCGTCATAGTGCAACGCGGCAGTTACCTCGTCCAAAAGCAAAAGACGCGGTTTCAAAGCAACGGCTTTCGCCACCTCAAGCATCGTCTGAGTAGATGGCATCAAGGTCTGGACATAATCGTCCGGATCGCAGTCGATCTGAAAACGTTCAAGAAGGCGGCTAATGATCTCATCGCTGGCCCTTTGATCGACGAGTCCCAGTGCGTTTTTCGGCTCATTGCCCAAAAGAATATTATCCCGAACACTCATGGTCGGTATGAGGCTTAGATCTTGGAAAGCTGTCGCGATCCCCAACTTGCGTGAATCGTACCCGTTGCGTATTTCAACCGGGGATCCATCGATCAGAATCTCACCTGCATTCGGGTTGACCAGACCGGCAAGAATCTTGATCATCGTGGATTTTCCGGATCCGTTTGATCCAAGAAGCGCATGTACTTCACCAGGCTTTACATTTAAGGAAGCATTGTTGAGCGCGACGACTGCGTCAAATCTTTTGTCGACTCCGCGTAATTCAAACATGTGTTGACATCCCGTAGATTACATTGTTCTGCAGCGCGACGAAAGCAGGATGCTTTCGCATGACGTATGCTCGCGCGCTGCAGAGGCGATTCGTTTGTCGGAAGAGTGGAATCGAACCCAACCCTTCCTTTCTCATAAAACCTGACCGGCGGATTTTGCGCCGGTCAGTATTTCATAGGCTAATTCGCTTTAATGTAAAGCGGCTTATTTGAAGTAGGCTTGTGCCACTTCGTCGATGGTCAGCCAGTATGTGATCGCGTCACCGGGCTCCATACTGTTCGCCAAGTTAAGGAATTCATCATTCTTGATGTCATCATAAGTGAAGTTGACCTTCGAAGGCAGACGAATGGCGTGAATTTCAGGTACGGTGTACACGTTGTCCTTCAGCTCTTTGCCAAGAAGCATGTTCAAGCCAAAGTTCAGTGCGCTGGCACCGACGCCCGGAGGATTCGAGAGGACCATAAAGTCCATTTTTCTCTCATTCTCATTGATTTTGATCACACGGTGCATGAATTCGCCCGTGTCGTTGAATCCGACAAATTTTGGATACGGTTTGCCTGCCGCATCGTAGGCGGCCAGAATGGCCTCAGCGCACTGCGATGTCAACACGGCATCAAATTCCAAGCCGGAGTTCAGGATTTCTGTCATGATCTGTTGCGCTTTTACCGCGTCCCAGTCGTGGTTGTACTGTCCGCCGACGACGACGAGTCCCTTTTCTTCAAAGGCCTTCTCGAAGCCTGCCTGACGATCGGCATTGGCTTGGTTGCCGTCGAGTGCCGCGATCATGATGATCTTGGTGCCTGCGCCGAGGACTTCCCCCGCGTAGGTGCCGGTTGTGTAACCGAGATAATACTGGTCAGTGCTGACATTCAACACATTGACGTCGGTCGAGGTGTACTCGCAGTCCGCATTGATGTAGACGATGCCGGCCTTCTGTGCTTTCTCGATGATCGGATCAAGACCTGTCGGAGAAACGGGGTTGACCAGAATCACGTCGTAGCCTTCATTGATGCTGTTCTCGATTTGCTGCGACTCAGTGGCGGCATCCCAGTTCGAGACGAAAGACGCATACTTGACGTCCAAGCCATGGCTGATCGCCGCTTTCGCCGCTTCTTGGATGTCTGCCTCATAGCGCACCCGGTAGGGGTTTCCTTCGATAATCGCATTGTGAGAGGCCAGTTTAACTACCTTCACATCACCCCCTGGCGGTTCAGTCCCGGTGGTATCGGGATCTTTAGGGCCACAAGCAACAGCAACTAGAACCATCATGAGAGCCAAAAGGATCACAAGATATTTCTTCATTTCTTTTCTTTTCCTCCTGTTTTTCTATCATCAAGGGGGAATTCCCCCTTAACTAGCATGTTGAACAAACGAAATGGTTTAACGGTGTATGGAAGAATTATACAAATGGCGCGCACACTTGCGCAACGCTTACCTTTCAAATGACGATTTCTTTTACAATTTGAAAATAAATTGCTAATAACGCTAATAGAATATCATACTAAAGACGTGATTTGCAATTCTTTTTGCATTTCTTTTCAAGATGCCTACAAATAGTCTTCAATCAAAGAACGCAAATACTTCTCCGCGATCCGAATTTGGTCTTCAATGAAGTCGTTATAACCGAGTACGCGACCGTCGTGAAACGGCATATGGCAAAACTCGTAATTGATATAACCGTCGTACCCTTCTTCTTTCAACGCTTTGATAAAAGCGGGATAATTTGTAAGTACGGGCTGAATATGCGGATCGAACGAGATCATGCGAATATCGCCGTTCGCCTCTTCTACGAACTCGCCGTTGGCGTGTGACAGCACCTGTCGTTTGCCGACGTCTTTGACAGCCTGCGCCACATAGGTATCGCTTTGACGTTCTTCCGTCCAGCCGAGACAGGGCGCGTCAAGGCAGCACTGCACCCATGGCGAATCGACCCATCGTACAAAGTCGAGCATGTCACGATAATCCTCAATAATGGGGTGATGATTTTGGAGAGCAAGCACGACGCCTGCGTCTTCTGCCCAAACCGCACATTCTTTGAGACATTCAACGATGTTTTGACGCAATTCGTAATCGAGCGCGCCGTAATAGGAATGGTGAGCTTCAGGAACCTCGTACGTCGCGATGCCATTTCTCATGACGACACCGCGCCACGCCGCAAAAACGCGCAGCACGGGCGCGCCAAGTTGGCGCGCGACACGAATCTGCTCGCGGACCATGAGAAGTTCATTTTCAATGTGTTCAGGAACCACCGATGCGAAATTGTTATTCGCCGCGACAGCGGCGATCTCAAGGCCCTTGCTTTCTGCGTAGGTCTTGATTTCAAGACAGCGCCGCTCATCGAGATCCAAGGGTGAGCCGTGCGGACGTTTCAGGTCGAGCTCTATTCCGTCATAACCATATTTCGCAGCCGTATCGATAAACTCTTCGACTGTTAAGGGCGGCCTGTCGTTAAACCAGACCCCCGAACAGGAGATCGAGTATAAACCGACTTTCATATGTTTACCTCCATTTATTTGCGTCACTTGCCGACAATCTCATCGGCAAATACTTCACGTCCAAGCTCAGCGGAACGATAAAAGCCGTCAATGATTGCAGTGACATTCAGCGTTTCCTCGGGTTGAACCATAAGAGGTGTCGCTTTTTGCAAGTGATCGACAGCGTTTTCCATAAGGAAAAAATGCCCGGGAAAAACTTCGTTCGCATAAGGTCGCTCTTCAGAAAAAACACGCGGCCGGACATCAGCCTGATAGCGTCCCATTGTCGTCAGCAATGTCATCTCGGGGAGCACGAGTCCGCCCAGACTGCCCGCGAAGGTCATGCCGTATTCGTTCGGGAGATTGATCACCCAAGACGTCTTGAAATGGATGGACGCGCCGTTGTCGAGGCGAATCATGCCCGCGGCGAATTCGTCCACATCGAATGCCGACGCCGAATAAGGCGGCATATTCGGTACGCCGGCAGGTGCGCCGGATTCCGGTACGCTCGTGAGAATCTTCTCGCCGCTTCGGGCGATGATCGATGACGTTACGCCCGATACGGAGGTGAATTTAGGACCGCCCATAACCCAAAGGGCGGCGTCAACAAGATGCACACCGAGGTCACAGAATACGCCGCCGCCGTTCGTTTCTTTCTTATGGAAAGCGCCCCACTTTGGAATTCCGCGACGGCGGATCAGCACCGACTCGCTGAAATATATGTCGCCGAGTCGCCCTTCCTGAGCCCATTCGTGCGCGAGCTGGTATTCGGTGTTGTAACGCAGTACCTGACAAGCAAACAACACCAAGCCGTGTTTACGTGCATAGGCGTATAACTCGCGCGTGTCGTCGTAGTTTAACGCGACGGGCTTTTCGCAGGCGACATGCGCGCCGTGTCGCATCGCCAACATCGCCATCGCCTTGTGGCTGGCGTTTGACGTGCATACGGAAACAAGATCGGGTTTTTCCTTGACAAGCATATCCTCTGCCTCGGTATACCAGCGCGGAATGGAAAAACGTTCCGCCGTTTCGCGCGCGGAATCCGCTCTTAGATCTGAAACGGCGCATAGATGCACGCGTTTACCCAAATTGAGATAAGCCGGGATATGCGCCGTATTGGCGATCATGCCGCTTCCGATGATCGCAACCTTTAGACGACTGTTAGTATCCATTGGTCCACCACCATTTCTATGATTTTGTTTGTGTTTATAGACATGCGTGACGTTGTATCACGTCGTGACGCACTTTACCAAGTGATATCAAAGTCTTCGTCTTTATCCAACGCTTCAAGTGCTTCTGACACGCGAGTCACAAAGGACTCTTTCATCGAGAACTCGGAAATGCCGTTGATATAAACGCGCACACGTCGGTCCTCCTCAGGGTAGAGCGCCATGACGTCGTCGTGTTTTTCCCCGGGATAACGGTATGTAATCGTCATTAGCGGGGCTTCGTCCGGTTGTTCCTTTGCGGGAAGCAGACGACCGTCCGACGCGGCACTTCCAAGCAAACGGAAAAGCAGGCGGAACCGATCAATGGCGAGCGGTTCGCCGTCCATGGTTGCGGACGGCTCGCGCGGATTCTCCTGATCAAGCACGAACGTCCGATGGCTTTCCGGCATCTCGATGTCAATGGCGTTCACATCCATGAGCAACGGCGACAAAAACCAACGCAGCAACAACTTCTCGAACTCAATGTCCATGAACGGCTGTCGATTTATCATATACACGAGGGGACTGCCTTTCACGTTTACATAAAACAACGAGCTGTCGTCGCCGGCAGGCTGAAATCTCAATACATAACGCATGCCCTCTTCAGCACTGTTCTGATAGCCGAAGGAGACATCGAGCCACGGATCGTCAAAGCCGTATTCTTTTTCAAGCTCCGACGTGAGATGCTGTTCAACAATCGTTGTTCCCCTCATTCCACAAAGAGGTGCCAAAACTTGCAGACCATACGTCGCATCAAGCTCATATAGGCCTGCTGACAACACGAGGTGCGTCGGCGCGCCGAACGAAATTGCCGCTGATTTGACGGCATCGTTGCCCGCCTGTACGGATAGGATGACGATCGGCGAAGGTCGATCCTTAAACACAAACGTCACGTCCTGAAGTGCCGAAAGCGCGCTCGACAAGGCAAGCTCAGGTGTCACCCAAAGGGAGAGCAAATCATTCTTCGCTAAAAGAAAGAAATCCGCCTGTTCGCTTTCGATCAGGTATACGCCGTCGTGACCTTCCGCTGTGCAATAGCTGTCGCCGGAAATCGGTTCTTGCATACCGAGGGAAAGCGAAATCGTCGCACCGTCCGTGTATTCCACATTGAGCACCGCCCTAGGGGCATCAAGTCCGTACACCGCCAAGTTATCAGGCTTTTTTACGACGAGGGGAAGATGGCGAATGTCGGCGCAAGCGCCTAGAAAGTCTATGAATTGTTTAATATCGACGTGCTCTGAAGGGAGATCTTCGATGACATAGCCTCCTTCCGCCATACCGACTTGCAGCGTGCCGGTCGCATTAGTGAGATGTACTGCACGCACGTCGGTCACTTTCCTGTCCGAAAGAGTCAGTGTCAGATCTTCGGTCTCTTGTGTGCTCAGAAGGAGCAGCGACAGCGTTACCGCAAGTAAGACGGCAAGTATGGCCAGCCCCGTTGTAAACCGCATGAGCTTTCGCATCACTGATACCTCCGGTAAAGCCAAACGCCTACACCTGTCAGGAGGATGGCGAGCGGGATAATGCCGCCCAGCACGACGCCCAGTCTCGTCACTTGCGATGATGTCGCGCCGAGTGTTTTACCGGCAAGAGACTTCGGTGTGATGGCGGGTCCCTCTTCGCGTCCCGTCAAGTCGTTCATCATGTTGAGCAGATAGGCGCTGTTTGAGAGAGAGGTGTTGTGAAGCGCGATCGGTTCCAGCATATGATGTGAACTCGAAACGACGATCGAAGATTGACGCGCCAATAATCCGTCTTCATAGAAACGGCGTGAGGCTAATACGAGTGCCGGGAACGGTCCCCGTTCCGTAGCGTCATCCGCGATGAAATCATCCGACGCGTTCGGCGGTCTCACTGCCGCGGTCTCTCCAAACGTCAGTAGCGTCTCCGTAAACTGATGATCGCGAACAGTGAATATCGTTTTCAAAGGTCGCGCCAGCGGCATCAACATCGGCGCGTTGGGGTCGACGAGCATGTCGCGGTAATGAGTTTCCGCGAAGTCGGCGATGGCGTAAAACGGCTGACGCTGATAGGTGCGCTCCGGTGTCGTCTCAAACACGGAGCCTTCGCCGACAGTGACACCCCATTCGGCAAGAAACGATTCGATCATGGGAAGGGACGCCTGGGTCACGGAAGCCGTATAGAACAACGTCTTGCCGTAGTTTCCGTCATTGTAAAGAAAGGCGTCCAACGCGCGGATATCATCGGCGGAAAGATCGTTTTGCGGCGCGAAAAGGAATAGCGCGTCGAAATCGGAAAGATCATCGGTTGCCGGCACGGCGTTTTGCAGGACGTAGTGGTTGTTGACAAGTAGCGTCGTGAACGTTTCCGCTTCCGGTCCTCCGTTTCCTACAAGTACACCGCATCGCACATCATCCCCGCTCAAAACGTTCATGATCGCGCTCGTGATCGCCTCTTCAGCACGCGACGATTCAATTATGATCGAGCCTGCGGCGGTAGGAGTGTAGTTGAACAGCGACGAAAGAGGTATTTGTTTGACGCGGTCGCCCGACGAAACGATCAGATCGCCTTCGGAAAGCTTGAGATCGGGTCGGGTTGCCGCGTAACTCGGATCGGCGGCATAGTCGATGTAGTGAACCGTTACGCGCGAAGAATGGCGTTCGTATTGTTCCAGAATTTTCTTCGTCTGCACGAGATACGCATCGCCCGAAAACATCTGTTCCGGTGCGAGGATATCGATGGTGACCGGTCTTACGAGATGATCGAGCATCGTTTTAGTCTCTTCGCCGATGTTGTATGCCGCGTTGGCAGTAAGATCCAAGGAAAGCGGGAATCGGTTGGATAATACGAGCGCCACCGCGTTGAGGAGGATAAACACCACGACGAGAAGCGTGATCGATAACGCGAAAAGCGCGTTCATACGATGGCCGGTCGTGTTAGTCGTTTTCTTCATGCCGCCCCTCCTTTCAGCTCCATCGGCGCTTTTCAAGACCGGCGCCGGTCAAGAGCACAAAAAGTGCGGCGATGCTTAAGAAAAATACCACGTTGGAAAAATCGATGATGCCGATAGTAAAGCCGTGATAACGGTTATTGAACGACATGTACATAAAAAGAGTCTTAAAAGTCTTTCCTGAAACGACACTCACCAGCGCATCGATCAGGACGAGCGACAAGCTTGCCGCGAATCCGCTGACGGCGGCGATGACTTGGCTTTCAGTCAAACCGGAAAGGAAGAGGCAGATGGCGATGAGCGACGCTCCCAGCAAAATCAGTCCGATTAGGTGGCCGATGACGACGGGCCAATCCGTCTTCGAGAAGAATTCGACGATCAGCGCCATAATGAGAGCTCCTGAGATGGACATTAAGTACACGGCGAAAGCGGCGAAATATTTCCCGCAAACGATGCCTAAGCGTGATACGGGCGACGTAAAGAGTATTTGATTCGTGCCGGCACGCTGATCTTCGCTCATAAGCCGCATCGTCAAGATGGGCACTAGAAACAAGACGACGGTAAACAGCTGGTTAAAGAGGAACGACATGTCCGTCGTATTTTGGACGAGATTGCCCATGAAGAAGTAGTAGGCGGTGAAAAAATACATGACGGCGATAAAAACGTAGCCGAGCGGTGAGTGAAAATATGCGTGAAACTCACGTTTGAAAACAGCGATCATCGGAGTTCCTCACTTTCCTGGATGGGCTGCGCATCCTGATCCGTTCCCGTGACATGGAGGAAAACATCTTCCAAGGCCTGCTCGCGTCGAGTCGTCTGAAGGAGCGGAAGATCCGCATAGGCAAGAGCATGAAAAACGTCTTCACGGATATCGGTTCCGGCGACTCCTTCGATCCGATAATCGAACGCGCCCGGCTCATTCTCTACGACAGCTTCGACATGCTGAACGGACGGCACGGATTGAAGCGCGTTCAGGACATCATCCTTTGCTCCTTTAATGCGCGCGACCATGCGATGGGTGGACATCATTTTTCTAGATAGTCCTTCAGGCGTATCGTCCGCCGCGATTTTACCTTCGTGAATCAGAATCACGCGGTCGCACATGAGCTGGATCTCGTGCAGAATATGCGACGATACAATGACGGCACTTTTTTTGCCCGTTTCGCGAATCAGCTCCCGCATATCGACGACTTGCGACGGGTCAAGACTTGCCGTCGGTTCATCGAGTATGAGAAGTGCTGGATTGCCGATGAGAGCCTGCGCAAAACCGACACGCTGCCGATATCCTTTGGAAAGATTGCGAATCATGCGACGTCTTTCATCGGCAAGACCGACTCTCTCGCAGATGTCGGAAAGGTGGGTCTCTCTCTCTTTATGATCACGCATCACGCCTTTCAAATCACAGATGAATGAGAGGAAGTCATTGACGCGCATTTCAGGATAGAAGGAAAATAGTTCCGGTAAATAGCCAATGTGTTTTTTTGCGTTGGTGGCATCGGAGAGAATGTCGTAGCCGGCGATACGCACCGTTCCGGACGTCGCGGCAAGGTAACCGGTCAAAATGTTCATGATCGTCGATTTTCCGGCGCCGTTAAGGCCGAGCAGACCGACAACTTGACGATCCGCAATCGAAAAACTGATGTCATCCAAGACTTTTTTATCACCGTAGTATTTGGTTAGGTGCTCAACATCGACCACGCAGATCGCGCTCCTTTCCACTGATGCAATTAAGTATGTGACATTTCCATTGTTTTTGCAAAAACGTTCCAAGCATGTCCGGCAGGCTTGCGATCGTGTATTTGACGCTCTTTTTGCGATATTCCTAATGTCATCAGCGTGCAACGACACCGTTCGGCGGGAATGCAAGAAGTGCATGACCCTTACCGTGAAGCGAGACTGTTTCCCGTGAAGAAAGAAAGACAGTTTGCCCGGACACCAACGTAAGCTCGTCAGCTTCCGTTTCTACACCGTGACTGCCATGCGATACGGCACGGCACCGACCTTCAATGAGAAAAAGACAGGCAAATCGTCGACTCGGAACATCGATCGTGCCTTCTCCATCAAGCAGCAATTCCTCCATGGTAAACTGCGCGCAATCCACAATCGTCCGGCGTGTCAATCCGCTTGTCGCGATCGGTTCATCAAGGCCCGGAATCTCTCGCGGCGTAGGCATAAGAGTTGCGACGTCAAGTGCCTCTTGTATATGAAGCCTCCGCGGCTTTCCCGTATGGTCGCGACGACCATAGTCGAAAACGCGGTATGTTACATTTGAGCTCTGTTGTAGTTCAAAACAGAGAATGCCGCCGCCGAGAGCATGCAGCGTGCCGGCAGGAATATAAAATATGTCTCCGATGTGGACGGGCACCTTTCGGAGTACCGATTCAATCGTGCCCTCTCGCGCATGCTTTTCCAATTTCGTGCGCGTCAATGATTTGCGAAGACCGTGGTAAATCCAAGCACCGGGCTCCGCGTCGAGAATATACCAGCACTCCGTCTTTCCCGATAATCCGCCATGGCGGCGCGCACCGTCATCGTCGGGATGGACTTGTACGGATAAAGGCAAGCGCGCGTCGATGAGTTTTGCCAAGATCGGAATCGTGCCGTCCCGATGTGCCGAACCGCCTGCCAACCACGGCTCCGTTGCCAGACGATCCTGAAGCGTACGACCATCCGGGAGACGTGAATGGCCGTCCGCGTGAGTGGAAAGCTCCCAACTCTCGGCGAGCCGTTCTCCCGATCCTTTGCGATATCGCTCAAAGAGCCGGAGGCCGCCCCAAATCGCATCTTTAAGAGAGGGTCGCAAAGGCAGCACATCAGCCTCCGATCCGAACGTCCAGTCCCATCTGTCGACCGAGCGACGCTGCCTCGCTCACATCTTCCGGCGTCAGGGTTTTCAGGTGCTCCAGCGTATACGGGCGTCCCAGCTTCGCATACTTGGCGCGTCCTAATTGGTGGAATGGCAGCAATACATACGTTGTCACGCCCAACGCAAGGGCAAGGTGAAAGATGCTCCGCAATGTAGAAAGGTCATCGTTATACCAGGGGATGACCGCGGTGCGAAGCGTCACGTTGGCGCCTTTATCCATTAACTTGCCTATATTCGAAGTGACAAGATCAAGGTCGGCGCCCGTCTCGCGCAAAAGAATATCGCGATCCGAGTGTTTCAAATCGATGTAAAAATAGTCAACATACGGCAGCACGCTTTCCAACACTTTGTAGGAAAGTGCGGCCGTCGTCTCCACGCATGTTGTAAGATTCGCCTGTTTCGCTTGGAAAAGCAGCACCTCCACCCCGCGCTGACAAAGGGGTTCTCCCCCTGAAAGTGTCAGACCGCCGCCTGTCGCGCGATAATAATCAGCATCTTTCATCACGACGGCGAGAATCTCTTCAGACGACATAATCTCTGAGGAAAGGGAATACGCTCCACCGGGACAGACCGGTACACAGCGCCCGCACGAAATACATTGCGCGCGATCCACATGGAGTCGTCCTTCACGTAAGGAAAGCGCCTGTTGGGGGCAATGCGGCACACAGTTACCGCAAGCGACACATCGCTTGCCCTCGTGCAAGAGGACAGGGCGAAAAGGTTGCGTTTCGGGATTGCAACACCAAGCGCAGTGCAAAGGGCACCCTTGGAAAAAGACGACTGTGCGCAGTCCCGGGCCGTCATGATAGGCGCCGCGTTCAATGCTGGTGACAAAAAACTTAGGATTATCCATAGAGCACTCGACTCATCAGCTCTTCCTGGATATCAGTTTCGAGGTTGACGAACACAGCCGAAAACCCCGATACGCGGACAAGCAGATCGCGGTAAGTATCGGGATTCTTCACCGCTTTCTCAAGTTCCCCTCGATTCACGATAGTGACCATTAACTGGCATCCGCCGCGGTCGAAATAGACGCGGAACATTTTCTTAACCAAATCGCGGTGACCATTGAAAAAATCAGGTGTGAACTTGATATTCTGGAGACTGCCGCCGTGAAGTCCCGCGTCAAAACGCGTCAGAGAATTAAGCATGGCAGTGGGACCGCTCGTGTTGGCGCCTCCTTGCGGATTATTCGCGGGGTTCATAAACTGCCCCTTTCTGCGTCCATCGTAGGACGCCGCCGTGCGCCGTCCCCACTCAGTATTCAACTGGTTATTGCTGATGACGATCAAAAAATACGTCATGCCCGCGTTGATGCCGCGATCGCGAATGCCGTTTGCGACAAATTCAAATACTTCATTCGCCATGGTGTCGGCTTCGTCGTTGTCGTTCCCGTATTTCGGCGCTTCCCAGAGATGTCGACGGAGTAGCATGTCGCCGTCAAAATCGCGGTTGACAGCGTCTCGCAACGCCGAAAGTGTGACCCGTTGATCTTCGAACACAACCTTTTTTATCGCCGCGAGGGAGTCTGACACGTTGATGTTGCCGTACGTTTCAACTGTTCCGCCCAGATACCTGATACCCCCGTCCAACACGGCTTTGCCTCGCTCAACGCAATCGTCCATCAAGATACTCGTGAATAGAAACGAGACCTCCTGATTCATAACGTCGTAGGAGAGCAATTGACTTTCAATCGAGAGATCAAAGTAATGGTCGAGTAGTCTCTTGTATTGAGAAAACAGCACATCGAAAGAATCAATCTCTTCCGCGGGAAGAAGCGATACACCGTCACTCTTGTCGATGCCGTCCATCGGATCGATGCCGTCATTCAGCGCTATTTGAAGTATTTTTAATAGATTGATGCAGATGTTCGGCGTGCCGACGCTCTGTCCCTGAATGACAAATTCACCGCATCCGAAAGGTACGTACTGTTCCGCCGTTTTTTCGTCGACGCGCATCGCGCGCATGACGGCGGGGATATGGACATCGTCGTTGTATAGTGTCGGATACGTCGCTCCGCTTCCGATCGCGTCAAGAGCGGCGTCGATGATGTCGTCAGGCGTTTCCCGATCGAAACGCAACGTGAATTGCGGCTCGACATACCGACATGAATGAGCGACATCCATCGCGATTCTAGTGAAGATATCGGCAGATTCAGGATCTAGGCGACCTCGGCCGCCGACGATAATGCGACCGTTCACCGTCGTGCGACGGTTTTCGATCATCGTCCATAGCGATTGAAGGAGAGAAAAAGCTTCGCTTTCCGTCAGATGTCCCGTGCGCAAATCGCGCGCGAGAAACGGGCCGAGGACATCGTCCATGCGACCGTAATTTATGACGCCGGCGAGGAGCGCATAAAGCCAAAAGAGCTGTAGTGCTTCCACGAAGGTTTCCGGTCGATCATTTCGAATACGAAGGAGTGCCGACTCCATACGCAGGAGTTCTTCCCGCCGCTTAGGCGTCGCGCCCTCCATGTCGGATCGAACCTTATCGGCAAGGTGATCGCAGCACGAAGAGAAAAGTTCCAGAGATGCCAAGGATGCCCGATAAAAATCGTTGTCACCCAGTTTTTCCTGTTGTTCGTGAATACGCTCCCGGATGCCGCTGATACCGAGATCCATAAGCATGTGGTAATTGAGCATCATGCCTGAGAGACGCGCCGTCACGATAAGAGGGTATTCCACGTCGATAAACATACCGACCACATCATCCTTCAATGCCTGTCTGCAATATTTCGTTTTAAGATCGTGTTCAAGCCAGTAATCGTAAAGCGCATCGACGCGTTCGTGTTCGTCAGAGGGGAGAAGATCCTTGAAAGCGGTCAGCTTGTTAAACACGCAATAGTGACCCACGCCGCCGACTGAGGTCACGCAACCGAAACCGATCGGCAGAAAATCCAATCTGCCCGCAAAGAGATCGTCGGGTTCAATTGAGCGAAAAAGCGCAGGGTACAAGATGCGAAGACAGGCGATCTCTCGTTCTTCTCGCGATTTTCCCTCGTAGGCGCGGTGTGTGGCCGTATAGCGCTCCATAAGCTCCAGTTGGTCCATCGGAGACATTTCCGGAGGGATTTTTATGGAAACAGCGACATTTTGCGGTGTTTCAACACTGAACTTCGGCATCAGTGTGTACTCCTTTCCGCATCACGCCAGTTCGTTCGGAAACCGTTCATCAAATCGGTAAATCGTTTCGTCGTAAGATGCGGTCTCGTAATGGCGCTTCCCACGACCACGGCGTGCGCGCCGAGATAGAGGCACTTGATCGCGTCTTCAGGCGTGTAGATGTGTCCTTCCATAATCATGTACGTGTCATCGCCGAAATCTCGACACATGCGAGCGAACTCGCGTGCGTTAAAGTGCTCGATATCCCACGTATCTTGTGTGTAGCCGTAAAGCGTGGGCGCCACCATGTCGGCACCAAGTTCAATTGCGCGTGCCGCTTCTTCGTAGTTTGAAATATCCGCGAAAAAAATGGCATCCGGAAACGCTTCGATTGCCTTCGGCAAAAGTTCCCACGCTGGCCGTCCCTCCACCGTAAGTTGATCGGTGCAGTCAAGTGCGATGATTTCCGCACCCGCCTCGTAGACTGCGTGCACGGCGTCAAGCGTAGGCGTAATAAAGACGTTGGATCCCTCATGCCACTGTTTGTAAAGACCGATCACGGGAAGATCGACGGCAGCCTTGATGTCGCGAATCTGTCTCGGCGAGTTCGCACGGATGCCCACCGCGCCACCCCATGCCGCAGCCTCCGCCATCTTGACATGCATATCCGGCGTACTGATCGGATCGTCGTCCTGTACTTGGCAGGAAACAATGAGACCGTTTTTCAGCGATTCGATTAACACTCTTTTTCGGGGATCGTTCGTTTTCATACACTTGCTCCGATTAGTTTGTTCACAGCATTAGTGTAGAACTATATGTTTGCAAAGTCAATCATTTATTTGCAAAAACGCGCAAATATCGATCGCAGTGCTGTGATTGTCCTACACCGCTGAGAAAATGTTTTTAGTGCGCGATATTTAAGAAAGCGTCAAAAAGGCGATGTCATGTCTCTTCTTCAACGAACACGACGTTTGACGGAAAATCTTCCTCTGGAGACGGTCCGTCAAGGTAAACAGTCGTAAATGCGTCTAAGCCTGCAATTCTGAAAAGGCCTACTTTAGACAGTTTAGAGCGATCGGCAAGAAGATACGCATCGGTGGCGTTTTGAATCGCGACCTGCTTGATGGCGTTAACGTCCATATCGGTCGCATAAACGGTGTTATTGTGGATATCAAGTCCCATACAGCCGATGAAAGCATGATGCAGCCCGAATTTTCTCAGCGTGCACTCCGCGATGGAGCCGACGATCATGTGATCGGCGGGCATATATTGTCCGCCGATCACGAAAACCTCCGCTCGCGCATTCGGTTTCATTTGACGAAGGACCATCGTATTGCATGTCACGATACGAATCGGCATGGCGAGCAGTATCGGCGCCAACGGTGCGATGCTCGTACCCATATCCAAGAAAACACATTCACCGGGCTGTACAACCTCCGCAGCGGCGCGGGCAACCATTTGTTTGGCTTCCGTATTCACCGTGTGTTTTGACTGCATCGACAGTTCTACCTGATAGTTATTCTCGAGGTCTTCCTCCGAGCGAATGGCGCCGCCTTGTACGCGACGAAGAGAACCCTGGTTTTCAAGTTTGATGAAATCACGGCGAACGGTCGCTTCCGATACGTCAAGTTCGCGGGCGATGCTCTTGTAATCGATGATGCCCAACTCGTTAAGCCTTTTGATAATGTACAGTCGTCTCGCGGATGCAATCATGTTTTATTCCTCGATATTTCTATATGTCGCCCAGATAAGCCGCGCCGATCGTGCCCGCCGCATTGCCCAGTGCGGCTCTCTCGATGGGCGGCGCCCCGATGATGTCATGGGCAAAGACGAATTGTTCGACTTTCTTGCGCACAGGTTCCAAAAGCGTGTCGCCGGCACCTGATAAACCGCCGCCTAACAGCACGATTTCCGGGCGGAACACGTTGATGAAGCCACCGATTCCTGCGGCGAGATAAGTACAGTATTGATCGACGACGCGCTTGGCGACGGCGTCGCCTTCACGCGCGCAATCGAAAGCCGTGCGACCTGAGACACCGCCATGTGCAACCGCGTGCGCGTGCATCCGCGATTCGGGATTATCCGACATGGCTTTTTCCGTCTGACGGATCAGCGCCGTCACGGACGCGTAGGCTTCAAGGCAGCCGCTGATACCGCACGTACACGGTTCCCCGCAGGCGACTAGCGGTGTATGACCGAGTTCCGCGCCCATACCGTCACCTCCGCTGAAAAGACGTCCGTTAATGATCAAGCCGCCGCCTACGCCTGTGCCCAACGTCAGCATCAGAACATGGCGATAACCTTTCGCCGCACCGGCGAGCATCTCTCCGACGACGGCGCAGTTGGCGTCGTTTTCGATAAAGACCGGTACGGGAATGTATTTCTCAAGTTCTTGCTTTAACGGCATGTTCCGCCAATTTGTATTATTTGAAAAGACGAGAAGTCCCGTGTAGGGATTGATACAGCTGGGCGAACCGACGCCGACCGATGGGAAGTCATCCAAGCGTAGTCCCGCTTTCTCTGCCGCTATGCGAGCCGTTTCCGCCATGTCGGCAACGACAAGTTCGAAGCCTTCAACTGTCGGTTGTTGGTGGCTACAAATGACTTGATACGTTTCATCCACTATACCGGCCTTGATGGCAGTGCCGCCTAGATCAATTCCGATCCGATACTGCATGTTATCACCTCGTTATCAATGATCTTTTATTCTTTTATTCTTTGTACTTTTTCGGGAAGATGACTTTGACGTTCTTTCCTTTAAACAGCTCCAGATTACACGCCTACGCGTTTCAACGTATCGACGATGAAACGTTTGGCTCGATCGATATCCCCCTCATCCAAGTGCTCGATGATGAGCGGGATGTTGGGGTGTTTTTCTGCGAGACGCTTCACGTATAGATCGTAGTTAAGAATGCCCAGTCCTGCGGCTGGCAGCTCAACGGCGCCGGATCCGCGGAATGTGTGTGAAGCGTCCGCATCGATATCGGCATGTTTTTCACCTAAATCCTCAGTCAGATTGATATCTTTGGCGTGGGCGATGACCATGTGATCGCTTAAGCGGTCAAAGATATGATTTAACGTTCCATCGACATCTTGGATCGTGTTTTCGTCAAAATAGTTCGTCGGGTCGCAAATGAGTCCGAGATGATCGCATCCCACTTCTTTGAACATCCGCTCGACCTGTTCGACCGAACCGATCACGTTATTGACGTAATTTTCGACGATGAATGTCGCGCCCCACTCTTTTGCGTACGCGACCAGATCTCGAATAATCTCAATGGTTTCTTCAAATACGGCGGGACTTGCATTTTTGTCATGCCATACCCAATCGCTTTCTCGATTGTACGTGCCGGTTTCGCTGGCGACATAAGGACAGCCTAGGTCGCGCGCGTAACGCATCATCATCTTGAGGTAATCGATATTCTTCTTGCGGACGTCCGGATCGGGATGAATGAAATTTGTGTAAGCGGAGACCGCGACGATGGGAAGGTCGGCCTCTCGGAAAGCGTCCCGAATTTCATTCGCCTTCTTTTTTGTGAGCGGCTCCTTTGCCGCGTCGAAATCCTTGAACGTGACGTCCAGCTGGACACAATTGAAGCCGGACGCTTTGATGCGGCGGATCACCTCCGCCATCGTGTAGGGATAATACCCGGTAAAAATGCCAATGCTAATCATAATGTCTCCTCTCTATGCGTTAATAATTAAACTCGTCAAAGCGTACTGTTCGCTTCTCGTCAATGGATCGGTAACAGCCTTCCACGCACGCGATGGTCCGAACATTGTCGCGAGCGGAGATCTTGGGTTCCTCATCCTGTTCGATGGCGCGGAGAAGGCTCGTCATCGTGCCCTCAAAAGCATCGGGGAACCAGACCGTATCCCATACCGGTGCGATCCATCGGTGCGGATATTGTTTAGACGTGAATTGTAATGTTGACGGCGTACGCTCGGGGTAATCAGGCCAACCGATCGTGCCTTTGGCCATACCGTCCATCCCCTCGACACGCCATTTTATGTAAATATCCTTTTCACACGGTTCTTCCGGCCACGCCCACACATCGTCAAGTGACGTCGCCAACAGATCGTTAGGATACTTGAACGTGAATTGCGTTATGCCGTCTACATGCGGAAAACGAGTTCTCGGATCGGGGCGGCAAACACAAGTGATCTCTTCGGGATCGCCGAATAGGAAACGAAATGTATCAACATGGTGGATGCCCATGCTGAAGATTTCCAGTCGGTCATACTCCTCCAAAAAGGGTTGCCAGTGAGGAATCGCACGCATTTCAATGGTGGCGAGCACAGGCTCGCCGAGAATGCCTTTATCGAGCAAATACTTCAGCGCGCGCATCGACTGATCACAGCGCATATTGGAGTTGACGGCAATTTTCTTGCCGCTTTCATCGGCAAGATTCGCAATCTCTTTTGCATCTTCCAACGTCATCGCGACCGGTTTCTGGCAAAGGATGCCCTTGATGTGGTCGCGTTTGACCGCTTCGCGGACGATGTCAAGCTGTTGATCAGGCGGGTAGGCGATATCGAGTATCTCGATCGACTCGTCATCCAACAGCATCTGCCATGTGTCATACACATTCGGAATCTCATGACGTTGGGCGACTGCCCTGGCATGTGACGGAGTACGTGACGCGATTGCCACCGGATTAAGCCCCGCGTTGCGATATGCGACGAGATGACAGTCCGCCATGATGAAACCGGCGCCGATACAACCTATCCGCCAGTCTTTTCTTTGAGGCGGTTCATATCGAGTCGCCTCAATTAGCCGTTGCTCAATAACGTTCATCGGGTAGATTCTCCTTCCAAAGGTCTATATACGCTATGTCAATTTCGCTTCTCGCGCGGCGATTACGGAGGCAAGCTCCGTATCATCGGTGATGACGGGAAGAACCAAAGTGTCTTCCGCCTCTCTTCGGTATGCGTCGTTCATAATCGTCTCGGTTCGTGTGCAACCGAATCGCGATGCTCCGACTGCACGTACGATCAGTGCATCGTCGAGGGTTCGTACGCCGCCGGCCGCTTTGAGACGCATGGAAGACGGCGTATTGGCGCGCATCAGTTTCAAGTCATGGACGGTCGCGCCGCCGGGCGCATACCCGGTCGAAGTCTTCGTAAAATCGGCGCCGACGTCAGCACAAATACGGCATGCCAACCGTTTTTGCTCGTCCGTCAAATAGGCGTTCTCGAAAATGACCTTGACCAAAGCACGTGAAGCGTGTGCGGCGTCCACGACGGCCCGTAAATCCTTACGCACGTAATCGAGATCGCCGGAAAGAAGTCGCCCGATATTCAAAACGACGTCGACTTCCACACACCCCTCTTCGACTGCTTTAAGTGTCTCAAAGACTTTCGTCTCAGTTTCATTGCTTCCGTGAGGAAACCCGACTACCGTCGTCACCTTGACGTCGCTTCCTTTCAGGATATTCGCCGCAAGTTTGACATCCGCCGGGCGAAGACAAACGGATATACAGCGATAAGTCATCGCCGTTTCGCAACCTTTTGTGATCATATCCAATGTAAACGTCGGGTTGAGTAAAGAGACATCGATCATGTCGGCAATTTCTTGCGCAGTTATTTTATTCATTTTGCCTCCTCATCGGAAAATCAATGGTTATCGGGTTGTTGTCGCTATGCATTGCGTCGGGTGTGATCATTTTGCTTTCCGGATTAGGAAGTATACAAAGATCTCATCCAAACGATCGTTAATGCATCGACAATTGTCCCGGTGATTTCTCCTTCAATGAAACGAGTATCAAAACGCCCAATAGAGACAGCGTTTCGAGCGTTTTTTGAGATGATTTATTATATCATGAGTTTCAGGAGTGAACAAATAATTTCAATTATTTTCAGTTCTTTGAAACACTGCAGTGAGATAGAGGTCGATATCCATGTTTCTTTTGGTAACATGATAAGAGATTGCACTTTATAATTACTTGGTGAATGCGAGCACTCAAATAAACTACCGCTCGGAAGGAAAGCATATCGCTATGACGGTCTTATCGCATCTCAAACTCTTTGACGGTACGCGTTTTCTTGATGAAACGGCGATCTCTTTTGATAACAGTACGATCACGGCGCTCGGCACTATGACGAACGGCATCGATATGGGCGGACGTCTGCTCTCGCCCGGACTGATCGATCTTCATATGCACGGCCAAATGGGCGAGGACAATATGCGCCCGGGCGGGACGACGCGCATCGCAACTACACAACCGCAATTCGGCGTTACGTCTTTTTGCCCGACCTCCGTCACCGATTCGGATGAACAAACGCGCGTTTTTTTAGAAAATGTGCGCCTAGCGATGGAATCAGCACAGGGCGCGCGCGTCTTGGGCGCATATTTGGAAGGACCTTATCTTGACTATGAACTGCGCGGTGTCCACGACGAGCGCTTCCTAAAGGAGCCTTCCATTTCCCATTACCGCGCGCTTGTTGAAGGTTACGAAGACCTGATCGTTCGCGTTACGCTCGCACCTGAAAAAAAAGGCGGTATGGAGTTGGTGCGTTTCCTTGCAGATCAGGGAATCACGGTGTCGATCGGACACTCGGCGGCCACTGCCGTCGAAACGACAGAGGCTGTCAGGCTCGGCGTGAGCACGACAACACATACGTTTAACGCCATGCCCGCGCTCCATCACCGACAGCCCGGCGTTCTCGGCGTCGCTCTGACCCATCCCGATCTCAAAGCGGAATTCGTCGCCGATATGGTTCATATACATCCTCTTATCGTGAAACTGATCTATCTTGCCAAGGGCGTGGAAGGTTGTTTCTACTGCACGGATTCCATGGAAGCAGCCGGAATGCGGGACGGCATTTACCGCCTTGGCAACGGAACGGTCTCCGTGCAAAACGGTATCGCGCGGAAAGGTGAACGGTTGGCAGGAAGTACGCTCACGATGGATCAGGGCCTTCGTCTTCTTGTCGAAGACGCGGACATTCCCCTGCATGACGCGTTGCGCATGGGTACTCGCAATCCCGCTGACGTGATCGGCCGCCCCGATCTCGGCCGCCTTGTTCCGGGCGCCAAAGCTGATTTCGTACTCTGGGATGACACGCTTCATGTCGAAGCGACTTATGTCGAGGGTCGTTGCCTCTATCGTGCCGACTGAACATTAAACCGATTGATGAACTGTCTATGACAGTTGAGTCCGCTTTCATCAGCTCGTGACGTGAGAGTGTGTAAGTGTGGTAGAATACTTTAGCTTTAACGCATACAGGATTTTACCGTAGGAGGACGAATATGACGTCACAGAAGGTTCAAGAAGAGAATAGAACGATCAAGTTCGCGGTCGAAGTACCTGCGGATAAATTTAAAAAATTTCTCCAAGCCGCCCACCGGAAATTGGCTAAGCATTTCCAAGTCCCGGGGTTTCGCAAGGGCAAGGTTCCTTATCCGATCGTGGTCAATCATTATGGCGAGAGCGTTCTCTATGACGACGCGCTTGAAGAAGCGTTGCCGAAAGTTTACGAAGAGTTGCTTGCTCAGCATGAGATAGAGCCGTACTCGGATCCGAGATTCAATATCCGTGAAATCGGCGGAAACGTCGGGTTAAAGCTTGACATCAGCGTCGCGCTTAAGCCGGTGATCGAGCTCGGTGAGTATGAGGGGCTCGAGGCATACCGTCCGCCCATCGAGATCGAAGATGAGGAAATCGATAAAGAGATTGAAGCCGCTCGTACGCGCGTGGCGCGTCTAGTGCCGATCGGAGATCGGGCGATCCAAGAAGGAGACCACGTCACCATCGATTATAAGGGCCTGAAAGACGATGTGCCCTTTGACGGAGGAACGGCAGAAGGACATAAACTGGAAATCGGTTCCGGCTCTTTCATTCCGGGATTTGAAGAAGGATTAGTCGGACGCAAGGTAGGTGATACTCTCGATCTACCGCTTACGTTTCCCGAAGAATACCACGCGGAAGATCTCGCAGGCGAAGACGTCGTCTTTTCCGTGACGATCCATGAAGCGCTTGAACGGGAGATCCCGGAGCTCAATGACGATTTTGTCCGCGATGTCAGTGAGAAGAGCGATACGGTCGAGGAGTATCGTGAGGAGATCAGAGAACAGCTTGAGAAGAAGAAAGCCGATGAAGCAGATCGCATCTACGACGACGGAATCATCGGCGCCATCGTTCAAAGTTCAAAGGTCGAATTGTCAGATCTCATGGTCGACGATGAGGTCGAAAGCAGAATTGAACAGCAACAGAAACAGTTTTCCATGTACGGGATCAATTTCATGGACTTTTTGCGGTACTCCGGACAGACGATCGAGGACTACAAAAACTCGCAATCGGCAAGCGTGCGTCGTATGCTTGAGGGGTCATGGGTCTTGAATGCCGTGCGCGAGCGTGAGCAGGAGCGGATCGAAGTGACCGACGAAGAGTTTGAAGAGAGCGTCAGGGAAGCCGCGGAAAGCGCCGGCATTACCGAGGAGCTTTTCGAGGAGCAATACCTCAAAACAGATTATGACCGCGATCGATTCCGTCATGAACTTGAGATGAAAAAACTGCTCAGCTGGTTGCGCGAAATCAGCGTGGCGACCGATGTCGAGCCCGAGCCCGATGAAGAACCGGAAGATGCGGAAGAATTGGCGGAAGAAGAGGAAGGTAACGATCTCGCTTAAGTCCATGCCTTAAGCGTTTCTCCTGATCGATGTGTTCTGTCGGACACAGAAGAGAGAATGGAACACTGAAAAGAAAAATGATATGACTACCCTATATTATGTCGGAGGTCACAACAGAATGAATACTTTTGAAAAAAACAATCACGTGGATATGAATCTCGTTCCGATGGTCATCGAGCAGACAAACCGCGGAGAGCGTTCGTACGATATTTTTTCGAGGTTGTTGAAAGAACGCATCGTGATTTTGAGCGATTCCGTCAACAACGTGACAGCGAATCTTATCGTTGCTCAGCTTTTATTTCTCGAGGCGGAGGATCCGAATAAGGATATTCAGTTCTACATCAACAGTCCCGGAGGCGAAGTGTCGGCAGGCCTCATGGTTTATGACACGATGCAGTATATCAAGCCCGATGTGCAGACGATATGCATGGGTATGGCTGCGAGCATGGGCGCTTTCCTCGTGGCGGCCGGGGCGAAAGGCAAGCGATTTGCGCTTCCCAACGCAGATTTGATGATCCATCAGCCGTCGGGCGGTGCCCAGGGACAGGCGACGGACATTACGATTGCCGCCGAGTATATCCTCAAGCTGAAGCAGAGGCTCAATCGCATTCTTTCCGAGCACACGGGACAACCGATCGAGGTGATCGAACGCGATACGGACCGCGATACTTGGCTTTCAGCGGAGCAGGCGATCGAATACGGATTGATTGATAAGATTATGAGCAAGCGCGAGTAAAACGTGGACGCAGACGTCCATTGCGATTTCTCGGAGGAAAGTTGAATGTCTGATAGAAAAGATAATGACAGGTCCGGCGCCTTGTACTGTTCCTTTTGCGGCAAGACAGAGGATCAAGTAGAGCAGCTGATCACAGGTCCCGGTGTCTGCATCTGCAATGAATGTGTTATGCTCTGTGACGCGATGCTCAATGAAACTCCGATGCTCCGCCACTCGAATCCGAAAGGCGATCGGTCGGAAGAAATGCATTTGTTGACACCGCAGCAGATCAAGGAAAAACTCGATGAGTACGTGATAGGCCAAGACGACGCGAAGAAAACGCTCGCCGTTTCCGTCTATAACCATTACAAGCGCGTTTACGCCGACTACATCGAAGATGAAGATGACGGTGTGGATTTGGCGAAGAGCAACATTATGTTTTTAGGGCCGACCGGTTCAGGTAAAACACTTTTGGCGCAGACACTCGCGCGTATCTTGCATGTTCCTTTCGCCATTGCCGATGCGACGGCCCTTACCGAAGCAGGATATGTCGGCGAAGATGTCGAGAATATTCTCCTGCGTCTCATTCAGAATGCTGATTATGACATCGCTCTTGCCGAACAGGGCATTATTTATATCGATGAAATCGATAAGATCACTCGTCGCTCCGACAATCCGTCGATCACGCGCGATGTCAGCGGAGAAGGCGTCCAACAAGCGTTGCTGAAGATTCTCGAAGGAACGGTGGCGAACGTACCTCCGCAAGGCGGACGTAAGCATCCGCATCAGGAATTTATTCAGATCGATACGACGAATATCCTGTTCATTTTAGGCGGGGCTTTTGACGGTATCGACAAGATTGTGCGCGATCGTATAGGCCAGAAATCGATCGGCTTCGGAGCGGAGATTGAAGGAACAAACAAGATGGAAAGCAAAGAGCTTTTCTCGCACTTGTTGCCTGAAGATTTGTTGAAGTACGGACTGATTCCCGAATTTATCGGCCGCGTTCCCGTCGTCGTTGCATTGGAAGACCTCGACAAACAGGCGCTTGTGCGCATCTTGCAGGAGCCGAAAGATGCGCTATTGAAGCAGTACAAAAAACTGATGCGTTTCGATGATGTGGAGCTCATTTTTCACGACGACGCCGTTCAGGAAATTGCCACGGAGGCAATCGCACTGAAGACAGGCGCTAGGGGATTGAGAACTATTCTCGAACGCTTAATGCTCGATATCATGTTTGACGTTCCCTCTTTTGGTGATGTCCACCAAGTGATCGTGACGAAGGCGAGCGTGAAAGGCGAAGAGAGCCCGATTCTTGTGCGTCGCGACGAGCAGACGGAACAACGCGAGGTCAGCAACGTATAAAGCGAAATATATCGTTCACTTTGTCTGAGATTGACGAAAAAAGCCGGTAATTCACCGGCTTTTTCCTTTCTGGCGGAACATACGATGTTGTCGTTATCAGTCTGTGACAGAGGGCGACAATCGTGGTAGGTGGAAACGAAGGGAATATGGACGGGACGGCGTATTCGGATGAATGGAGTATAGATGGTAAAGAGCGCGGGGTGACCGTCTTGGATGATGGACGACGTGTCGCCGTGAAACCCGAGCATGAATGGGCCGATCCGCGTATCGCTAGGCTGCTTCACGATGTAAGATCGCCCTATTTGCCGAGATGTCTCGGGCTGACATCTCGCGGGAAAGGAGATAGCGGCAATCGAAGAGGCGAAGGGAACGCGACGTTCTCCGGGGAAGAGTATCTCGACACTCGTTATTTTGAGGGGCGCGAGCCTTTGCCTTTTCTGGAGTGCTCCCCCTCGCCCGCCGTGTCTTCGATTGTTTTTGAATGGGTTGACGGAAGAGCGATGCGCGAGGTCGAAAAAAGTGAATTGTCGTCGACATGTTTAGAAAAATGGTTCGACGATATCCTTGATGGCCTAGCGTGGCTCAGCCAATGTGCCGGCAACCCGATTGCACATCTCGATATTTCACCGGATAACATCGTCATCGCGGAGTCGGGCGATGCCTTGTTGATTGATTTTTCCGGCGCGCGCGTGCTCGACGGTCGTGCCCGAGCTCCCGAGACATCACGTGTATACAAGGAAGGCTATGCGGCGCCGGAAATCTTTCTTGGCGATCTTCTTCCTGAAAGTGATTTGTATGCGATTGCCAAGTCTATCCTTTCCGTTTGGTGCGAAGAATCGGCGACGACTTTGACTCATTCCTCAATAAGGGGAGCCTTAAAGAAACTTGCCCCGTCATTTTCCGAGCGATTGCGATGCTGCCTGTCTGACGATCCGGTTAATAGACGCGACGCTCTGCGCGATTGTTCATTGAAACCGATCACGGAGCAAAGACAACTGTCATGCACGAACTCTGAAACGGATCAATTGCCGACCGGGGAGGATGACCCGTGTCCCTATTCGCTTGCTACGTGTCCTTTCCTTGAAGTCGCCGATATCATTTGCGGCGAGTAGTTTGTCGTCAATGTTTCATGATTCATGCTAAGATAAAGTCAACACTTGAATTGATTACGACACAAGGAGAAATACATGGCGAATATATTACTTGGTAAAGACGTCGCAGATAAGGCGACCGAATTGTTGATCGAGCGTGTTGAAAAGCTGAAGGCGAAAGGTATTGAGCCGACTTTGGCGATTGTTCGTGTCGGAGAGAATGAGGACGACCTCTCTTATGAGCGTGGCGCTTTAAAAAGAGCGGAGAGAGTGGGCGTCAAGGTGGATGTTCGTGTTCTGCCGATCGATATTTCTCAATCCGCCATTGAGAAAGAACTCGAAATGATCAATTATGACGCGTCGATTCACGGGTGTCTTCTTTTCCGTCCTCTGCCGAAACATCTCAACGAGAAGAAGGTCTGTGATACGCTCCGCCCCGAGAAAGACGTCGACGGCATCACGTCGGCCTCGATGGCGGGCATTTTTATGGGAGTCGATACCGGTTTTGCGCCTTGCACGGCGGAGGCGGCGATGGCGGTATTGAAGCATAATGATATTCCGATTAAAGGGGCGCGAGCCATCGTGATCGGTCGCAGTCTCGTGATCGGGAAACCCGTTGCCATGATGCTCCTCAAGGAGAACGCGACGGTGACTACATGCCATACGCGTACTGTGGACCTGCCCGGCGTGACGCGCGATGGCGACATTATCATCGCCTGTGCGGGTGCGGCGGAGATGGTGACGGCTGAGCACGTGAAGTCTGGTCAGACCATCATCGATGTCGGGATCAATTTCACGGATGACGGGCGCCTCGTCGGCGATGTCGCGTTCGAAGAAGTGGAGCCCATCGTGGAAAACATTACGCCGGTGCCGCGCGGAGTCGGGTCTGTGACGACGACGATCCTGATGCAACACGTTGTTGAGGCTGCCGAAAGGGCTTCCATGGCTTAGTTCAGGGGTTATGTTGACGCAGAGGTTGTTTTTTCAGTATAATTTCAACGTTATGCCTACATACAAACGGATCATTGTCCACTTAATAATAAATTAACCTATGTATAGGGGGAATATATGAAACGCACCTACCAACCGAAACGCAAGCAACGCTCGTGCGAACACGGTTTCAGAAAAAGAATGCGAACTAGAGCCGGACGCAATATTTTAAAAAGACGCAGGCTCAAGGGTCGCAGCAGAATCTCGCTGTAATTAATGTTATCGAATGCGGCGAGCGCTGATCGTTTAAAGCACAACCGTGATTTTTCCCGTGTTTATCGATATGGAAAATGTTACAGAGGCCGTTGGATCAGTCTTCACGTCAATAAGAGGCGTGGGGTTCATTCGATTGCAAATCCGCGTATCGGATTTGCAGTGAGTCGCTCCATTCGTGGGGCAGTACAACGGAACAGAGTCAAGCGATTGCTACGTGAATCTTTTCGCCTTAGACATGTCGACTTGTTATCGGGTTTTGATCTTATTGTGACGAATCGTTGGAAACACGCGGAAGAACCGACATTGAGTGCTTTAATCGAAGAGATGGATCGACTCCTGATTGAATCGGGCGTCGGCAGGCCACCGGTGCGACTCGCTGAGTCCGGAGGTTGCTGATCGATGCGGAATAGCGTACACAATTATAAAACAGATGACTCCGGCGCGGATGCGTCGGTATTGACACGCGATAAAATGCGAAAGCCGTCTGTTACGGCTTCCTGCATGCTGTATCTGATCAGTTTTTATCAACGTTTCATATCTGCGGGAAACCCAGGTTGCTGTCGATTCGATCCCACCTGCTCCGTTTATGCCGCTGAAGCAATTCGTCGACATGGGTCGCTTAAAGGTGGGGGACTTGCGATATGGAGAATCCTGCGATGCAATCCATTTTGCCGGGGAGGATATGATCCCGTTCCCGACAAAAAAACAAATGACCATTCCGCGCAAAGATCATCCGACATATTTGATGGTAGGGGGCGGAAGGTAAGAAAAGAGGCGACATGACATCATTTGTTACGGTTCAACTCGGTTTGTTGGATCCGCTGTATTCGCTGTTCGGGTGGGTTCTTGGCGGACTTTATTCATGGTTGAACAATTATGGACTCGTTATTATCCTTTTCACCGTGATCATTCGCGCACTCCTGTTGCCGCTCGGTCTCAGAAGTCAGCGGGGTACGCTGCGTCAACAGACGCTGCAATCCGAGATCAACGAGATCAAGCGCCGTTATCCTGACAATGCGCAGAAAGTTCAGGAGCTCACGCAGAAACTTTACAAGGAAAACGGCATTTCGATGACATCGGGGTGCTTGCCCTCAATTCTCCAGTTGGCGATTATTTGGCCGATTATTTACATTTTCCGCGCGCCTCTACGTTTCATTACGAATGTCCCCTTCTATAATGTGACAAAGATAGGCGAAGTGCTGGAGGCACAGGGATTGATGACAGCGGCTCAGGTCAAGAATATCGCCGTCATGGATATTCCGATTCTAAACGGGCTGCGTGATTCCGGTTCGGCGCTCCAACAGTCTGTTCAGAATGGCTGGATTCAACTGCCGCAGGTGATCAATACGAATTTTCTCGGCATCGATCTCGGGATGACACCATCTTATAAGCCGTGGGAATGGTTCGGTGCCGACTGGCGCGTGCAATTGCCGCTCGTGCTATTGATTTTGATTACGATGATCACTTACTGGTTACAGATGCGAGTCATGCGGATGAGTACGGCGCGCCCCGAGAAGACGAAAGAAGAGAAAGCGCGTGAAAAGGCGAACCCTGCCAAACGCGGTCAAAATCCCGACCAAGCTGCCGGTATGATGAAGACAATGAATGTTTTCATGCCGATCGTTATGCTGTTTACCATGTTCAGCATGCCTTCAGCGATGTGCCTGTACTGGCTTTTCCAGAACATCATGTATTTGATTCAATCGTTACTCGGTTACAAGTTTTATGTGACGCCCCTGCGTCTCGCATATGCGGAAGAGCAGGCAACATTCGATCGCTCGCGGAGAAAAGATTCGTCTTCTTCGGATGAAGATGAAGAAGAGGGCGGCTTTTTCAAAAAACTTGTATCCAAATTAAAGGATCGCGACAATCAGGGGTGATTCTTTTAAAGATGCGCGTCGGCGACGCGAAGTTAATAGATGAATATGACGTAAAACATCGAGACGCACGATCCAATGGAGTTTAGAAGGCGTGTCGGTGTTGCGAAAAGCTTTACGATGTGCGTGAGGAGGATACCCGAATGGAACGCACCATTGAAACAACAGGCAAGACAGTCGATCAAGCTGTCAAGCAGGCATTGGAAGAATTATCCGTCAGCGAAGACATGGTGCTGATCGAGGTGCTGGATGAGGGGGAAACAGGCGGTTTGCTCGGTTTCGGGCGCCGTCCGGCATGTGTACGCGTGACGATTCTCGATGACGATACGTTTGAAGAAGATGATGACGAGGAAGACGACTACGAACGCGTCGATCTTGATGATGAGGATTTCGATATGGAGTCGTCCGATGAGAACGGATGGCGTGTGCCTGAAGATCAGCGCGGACTTGTCCCCGCCGAAAATGCCGCACTCGATTACGTGCAGGATGTATTGTCCGGAATCGGCATTCATGGGCGCATAGAATCGTACCTCGGAGGAGACAACACGCTTCATATCGACATTATCAGCGACGATGGCGGAGTTGCGATTGGTCGTCATGGTGAGACGTTAGATGCGATTCAGTATCTGACAAACATCGTTGCGAATCGGTGGATTGATGAGCATTTACGAGTTGTCGTCGATGTCGGTGATTATCGTCGCCGCCGCGAACAGCGGTTGCAACAGACAGCCAGAAAGATCGCTGACCGCGTTCTTGACAGGGGGCGAGCATCGAAGATGAAACCGATGTCACCGGCAGAGAGGCGCATTGTCCATATAACACTTCGTGATACGGACGGCATTACGACGTACAGCGAAGGTACCGATCCGCGCCGCTATGTCGTCATCGCACCGACGGCAGGTTTGGAGATTATCGACTGACACCATGATTGATATGGACTTGGATACGATCGCGGCATTTTCGACACCGCCGGGCGAAAGCGGCCTGGCGGTTCTTCGCATTTCAGGCCCTCTTGCGGCATCGATATGTGATCGTCTGTTTGTGGCCTCATCTTCGCGATTCAAAAAGCCTTCCGCCATGGAAGGTTATACGCTCGCGCATGGCTACTGGGGTTCAATCGACGAGGTGGTGCTCGCTTGTTTTCGAGCGCCTTATTCGTACACAGGTGAAGACGTCTACGAAATTTCTTGCCATGGCGGGCAGGCAATTCGCCAAGCTGTTCTCGACAGCGTGCTCGCCGCCGGCGCCCGCGCGGCCGGACCCGGCGAGTTTAGCCGACGAGCGTTTTTCAATGGGAAAATGGACCTCACAGCCGCGGAAGCCGTGATGGATATGATCGGCGCTCAAGCCGAGAAACAGGCGCAAGTGGCGTACCGGCAACTGACGGGCGGCGTTTCGCGCGTCATACACGAAAGGACCGATCATCTCTACGGAGCGCTCGCCCGGCTTGAAATGTTATTGGATTGGGATGAGGAGGAGGAACGCCCGGAGGATCGTGAACTGCTCGTGCATGAATTGGAGCACTCGGAGCACGAGTTACGCCTCTTGGCAGACAGTTTCGCCGGCGGACGCATCATACGTGAAGGACTCGCCGTCGTGATCGCGGGCAGTCCCAATGTCGGCAAATCATCAATCCTCAACGCTCTTTCAGGACGTGACCGTGCGATTGTCAGCAATATCCCCGGCACGACGCGCGATACGGTCGAGATCGATCTCACGCTGAACGGATACCTAGTTCATTTGACCGACACGGCAGGACTTGCAATTGACAGTCAGGATCCCATTGAGCGCGAGGGGATCATGCGCGCGGAAAATGCATTGCGCGCGGCTGATCTCGTTTTATGGGTCTTGTCACCGCCATTGCCCCCCGAGGACGAGCGCCTGCAGGAGGAAACTCGGATTGAGAGATGTCTCGAGGAGGGGAAGGAGCTTCTCCTCATATTGGGCAAGGACGACCTGCGTCCGACGCTTCCTGCTGAAGAAGATCCTGCGTATTACGCTGCGGAACGTTTCCCGGATTTGCCTACGCTGACATGGTCGGACCGCTCCGAAGACGATTTGCATCGCCTTAAGGAGATACTGGTGCGTTTCATTGAAGGCGGGATTCTCAGTTTTACGGAGGAAACTCTCTCCGTTACCAGTCACGAACAGGTGAAATCGCACGGTGAAGGACATAGTCACGGTATGCTGACGCATGCGCGCCATAAGGTCGCCGTCGACCGCGCCGTTGAGCTTGTCGGTCGCGCGAGAGCCGACCTTCAGGCGGGTCTTTCATTCGATCTGGTCGCCATCTCGTTGAAAGAAGCGCTGACGGAGCTCTCGACCATTACGGGTGAAGACGTCTCCGAGACGTTGATCGAGAAGATTTTCAGCCGGTTCTGTATCGGTAAATAGCGATGTTGTCTCTCGCTGAAGCACGCAATAAAGAAAATGCCTTTGTCGCCGGAGAGGCCGATATCATTGTCGTCGGCGCCGGTCACGCCGGTTGTGAGGCGGCGCTTGCGGCGGCACGTCTCGGGCGCCGCGTTCTGCTGTTTACGATGACGCTCGACAGCCTCGCAAATTTGCCGTGCAATCCCAACATCGGCGGCACGGCAAAAGGACAAATGGTCAGGGAGATCGACGCCCTCGGAGGCGAGATGGGGCGATTGGCGGATCGGCATATGATCCAGTATCGTATGCTGAACGCTACGAAAGGTCCTGCCGTCATGTCGCCTCGCGCGCAGATGGATCGCACGGGCTACCAACGCGGGATGAAAGAAGTGCTCGAATCGGAACCGCTTCTCTCATTGATTCAGCAGGAGATCACGGGGCTTCTTGTCGCGGGCGTAAAGGGTAAAAGAAAAATGGAGGGCGTTGTTGCGGCGACCGGTTCGCTTTACGTGGCGAGCGAAGTGATTCTCTGTCCCGGTACTTTTCTCGATGCGCGCGTTATTATCGGCGATTCGGTACGCAGTTCCGGTCCCGACCAGCTTGCTCCTGCTTGCGGTTTAGGCGACGCTTTGACGGCGCTCGGGTTGCCGACTCGACGTTTCAAGACAGGGACGCCCGGAAGATTTCACAGGCGCAGTGTCGATCTTGATCAGATGGAGCTTCAAGCAGCCGACCGTGATGCGAGACCTTTTTCTTTTGAGCATGAGGACGACCCGTCATGGCGCCCCGCGGCGGAACTCGCCTGCTATATCACGTGGACAACGGATGCGACGAAACAACTTCTCTCCGACAACATGGACCGATCACCTCTTTATTCCGGAGTGATCGAGGGGGTCGGACCTCGGTACTGTCCATCCATTGAAGATAAAATCGTTAAATTCCCCAGTCATTCACGTCATCACGTATTTCTCGAACCGACAGGTTTGGATACACAAGAGATGTACGCTTCCGGTCTCTCGACGTCCATGCCGGAGGAGATTCAGCGCGCGATGCTCAAGACAGTCCCGGGGATGGAAAATGCCGAAATGATGCGTCCCGCTTACGCCATCGAATATCTCTGTGTCGATCCGACCGTTTTGGAATTATCTCTTGAAGTGAAAGGGATTGAGGGACTGTTTCTCGCAGGTCAAATCAATGGATCGTCGGGATACGAGGAGGCGGCGGCACAAGGGCTTATAGCAGGCATAAACGCCGTCCGGAAGCAACGAGGAGAGGAGCCTCTCATCATTGACCGTTCGGAAGGTTATATCGGCGTTCTGATCGATGACCTTGTGACAAAGGGCACGAACGAGCCGTATCGTCTGATGACCTCTCGTGCGGAATATCGCTTGCTTTTACGCCAAGATAATGCGGATGCCAGGTTGTCGCCGATCGGATACGAGGTCGGTCTGCTCTCAGAAGAGCGTTGGCAGCGCTTTCTTGAAAAACAGCGGATGATCGATGGCGAGAAGGAGCGCTTGAGCGAGGTGCGTGTCCGCAAGTCCAAGCTGTCGGATCGCATTTTGCAGGACGCAGGGAGCACACCTCTCAAGTCGACGACTCGACTGTACGATCTCCTCAAGAGACCTGAGCTCAATTACGAGATGTTGGCGCCGCTCGATCCAGAGCGTCAGGAGTTGCCGCCGTCGGTGCAGGAATCGGTCGAGATACAGATTCGGTACGAGGGTTATCTCAGGATGGAGCGAGATCGTGTGGAGAGGTTTAAGAAGCTGGAGCATAAGCGCCTCCCGAGCGAGATCGATTACGAACGCATCAGAGGTCTTCGCCTTGAAGCGCGACAGAAACTCAGTGAGCGCCGACCTCAATCGATCGGTCAGGCGAGCCGCATCTCGGGTGTCTCTCCTGCCGATATCCAGGTGTTGCTCGTCTATATGGAGCAGTGGAACGGTTAGGGGCGGTCGTGGACGAGCGTATCATCGTCAAAGCGCTTGAGCTTGCGAGTATCGACGCATCGCCGGAAGTCGTTCGGCAAACGACGCTTTTCGTCGATCATTTGAAGAAAGTCAATGAGACGGTCAACTTGACGGCGATCACGGATGACGAATCGATCGGGACGCGTCATCTTCAAGATAGCTGGATGCTTTGCCCCTATATTCCAAAGGGCTCGACGCTGATTGACGTCGGTTCCGGTGCGGGGTTTCCAGGTCTTGCGCTCAAGATCGTTCGTTCCGACCTCGATGTCACTTTGCTCGACTCCGTTCGTAAGAAAACGGATTTCCTTGAGAGCGCGGTTGAACTTCTCGACATCGATCATGCTTGCACGATTCATGGCCGTGCGGAAGAGCTCGGCAGAGATCATCTGTACCGTGATCAATTCGACGTCGCCGTCGCGCGAGCCGTCACGGCATTGCCGACTCTTCTCGAACTGTCGCTCCCGCTCGTTAGACCGGGCGGTCTATTCATCGCCATGAAAGGTCGAGACGATGAAACGGCTGAATCGTAACGAGCTCTCAAAGAGTTGAAGGCGAGGACTGAAAAAGTTGTCCGTTACGAGCTTCCCGACACCGATCATGCGCGTTCACTCGTCATCATAAAAAAACTTTTTCCCACGCCTTCGCGGTATCCGCGGCGAATGGCAACCATCAAGAAAAATCCTCTTTGATTGATTTTTAAAAAACGTGCCGATGCACGGCTAATAGCGCTTTTAAGAGGCTGATATTGAGCATTTTTGCGCTCTTTTTTACAGGCGTTTTGCCGCCGTCTGTGGTAAAATATAAATGATATAAAAGCTCGGAAATGTTCTCTTTTTTACACTATTTTTCCATGAAGAAAAGGGAGGAATTTATGGCATCGGAGCCAAACAATAAAAACGATTATCAGCAACGCGAAGAAGCTGTCGACGCGGCATTTCAGAACCCTGATAACGTTGTCATACCGGTCGATCTCGACCAGGAAATGAAAAAGTCCTTTATCGATTACGCCATGAGCGTTATCTCGGATCGTGCGCTACCCGACGTGCGCGACGGACTTAAACCCGTACACCGTAGAATCCTTTACTCCATGTATACGCAAGGGTTTACCGCGGACAAACCACATCGCAAAAGCGCGACGACGATCGGTGACGTGCTCGGGCGTTTTCATCCGCATGGCGACCAGAGCGTCTACGATGCGCTCGTTCGATTGGCGCAAGATTTCTCGATGCGTTACCCGTTCGTTGACGGTCATGGCAACTTCGGATCGAGAGACGGTGACCCGCCTGCCGCTTATCGTTATACGGAAGCGCGCCTGACACGTCTCGCAGGCGAGATGATGTCCGACTTGAACAAGGATACGGTCGATTTTAAGCCTAACTATGACGATCGCTTTGAGGAGCCGACCGTCTTGCCTGCGGGATTTCCCAACCTGCTTGTTTCAGGTTCTACGGGTATCGCTGTCGGAATGGTGACGAACATTCCGCCGCACAATCTGCGCGAAGTGATCGCGGGCACGATTTTTCTGATCGACAACCCAGATGCGACGATCGATGACCTGATGGAGTTCATTCCTGCACCCGACTTCCCGACGGGCGCTCAAATCATGGGCGTCTCGGGAACTCGTGCGGCTTACAGACGCGGGCGCGGGCGTATCGTCGTGCGCGGTCACGCGGAGATTGAGGAAATCACTAACAACCGTTATCGCATTATCATCAAGTCGCTTCCCTATATGGTCAATAAAGCGCGCCTGATCGAAAGGATCGCCGAGTTGGTCAAGGATAAGCGTATCGAGGGCATATCCGACGTGCGCGACGAATCGGATCGCCACGACGATATTCGTATCGTCGTAGAGCTGCGGCGCGACGCGACACCGATGGTCGTATTGAATCAGTTGTACAGGCATACGCAATTGCAGGATACGTTCGGCGCGACCATGCTCGCGCTTGTGTCCGAGGACGGCAAGTACGTTCCGGTGCTTCTCAGCCTGAAAGATATGCTCGAGCATTTTATCAAGCATCAGGCGGAGGTCATCACACGCCGCATCAGTTTTGATTTGGCGCGCGCGGAAGCGAGGCTCCATCTCGTTGAAGGATTGCAACTCGCGATTGATCACATCGATGAGGTCATCACGATCATCCGTCAGTCTGCCGACGAGGAGACGGCGAAAACTCGTCTCTGTGAGCGTTTCGGATTGTCCGAGAAGCAATCGCAACACGTCGTCGACATGCGACTCGGGCGTCTGTCGGGTCTTGAACGCGAGAAACTGTTGGCGGAGAACGTTGATTTAACGGATAAGATCAAAGGGTTCAAGTTGATCCTCGGCGATGAATCGCTCCTTCATGTAGAGATGAAAAAAGAGCTGCAGGCGATCGCGGATAAGTATGGCGATGACAGGCGAACAGAAATACTGCCTGCCGGAGAATACGAGATCGATGACGAGGAATTGATCGAAGAGGAACAAGTCGTTATTGCCATGTCGAAAGCCGGCTACATCAAGCGGATGCCTGTCGATGTGTACAGCGCTCAGCACCGAGGCGGACGTGGAATCACGGCAATGCAGACGCGAGAGGATGACTACGTCGATACGATCATCATCACATCGACGCACCAAACGCTGTTATTCTTTACCGATTTCGGGAAAGTCTACGAGCTAAAGGGCTATCAAGTGCCCGAGTTCAGTCGGACGGCGCGAGGCATTGCGATTGTCAACCTGCTGCATCTTGACCCGGAAGAAAAAGTCCGCACGTTAATTCGTATTGACTCATACGACCAGGGCGGTAATCTCGTCATGGCGACGGCGGGCGGTTTCGTAAAGAAGACGTTGCTTTCCGACTACAGGAATATTCACAAAGGCGGTTTGATCGCGATTAAGATGCGCGAAGGCGATAAACTCGTCAATGTACGCCTATCGGACGATGCGGACGACATCCTGCTCGTCACGCGCAAGGGGTTGTCGATCCGTTTCAATGAATCGAGCGTCCGCGCTACTGCGAGAAACACGATGGGTGTTAACGGCATCAAATTGAGCGAAGACGATCAGGTAATCGGCATGATCACGACGGACGGCGACGGAACGCTCCTCGTCGTCACTGAAAACGGATTCGGCAAGCGTACTTCTCTCTCGGAATACCGCGTTCAGAATCGCCACGGCGTGGGGCTTATCACGTATAGGACGACAAGACGCACCGGGCAACTGATCGGTGTCGCCGAGGTGACAGACGAAGACGATGTTCTTCTTATCAACGATCACGGTATCATCATCCGTTTCCGTGCGAGGGAGATTCCCATTATGGGGCGCATCACGTCAGGCGTCACGCTGATGAGAGTCCGTGAAGGGCTAGTCGTCGATATGTCTGTCGTATCGCCCGATGAAGAATGCGAACATGAAACCGTCAACGGCGCCGTGCCGGACGACCTTGACGACGAAGTATATGTCGATGATTTGGAAGAGAGTACTGACGAAGAGGAGCTTTCCTAAGAGGACGCTCCTGAAACTGAAATTGTGTTTTTCGACCAACTCTCGTGGGGCTCTCCTGAGAGGACGCTCCTGAAACTGATTCGTGAAGAAGTTAACGTGCAAGCGCGCCAAGCGACAAAAACGCTTGTCAGTTTAGGACCATACGACTAAGATAAATGCAGATAAAAACAACAGAAACGGGGGAGAGATCATCCATGTGGATAGACACTCAACTACTTGAACAAGAACAACGAGAAGCAGAGGAATCGGGATCGGTTAAACAGCTCCATCGCTCTGAAGTGCCTGTCGAACAGACGTGGGACATGACGACTGTTTTTCCATCCGTCGAAGCATGGGAGGAAGCTTTCGCGGAACTCCTACCGAAACGTGGGTTGTTGACAGAGTACAGAGGGCGGCTGACCGAGTCGGCGGAGGCGCTATATGAGGCAGTTCGCACGCGCCAAGAGTTCATGATTGAACTCATGAAAATCGGTGCGTACGCTTTCCATCGTGCAGATGAAGACACATCTGATACCACCTTTCTCGCGATGAAGGGGCGCCTCGGTGCGGTGATCGCGTCCGCTATGGGCGACGATGCTTGGTTCGAGCCGGAGGTGATCGAGATTCCGCCGGAAACGCTGGAGCATTTCATCGAGGAAAAGCCTGAACTTGCCGAGTACCGACATGCCTTCGAGATGATTCTCCGAGAGAAGAAATACAAGCTTTCGCAGGCAGAAGAAATCCTCCTAGCCAAAGCGTCTCAGATCTTAGGAGCGCCCGATGAGATTTTCGGCATTTTATCGAATGCCGACATGACATTCGATCCCATCGTCAACGAAAAAGGCGAGACGGTTCCGATGTCTCATTCGCATCTCGGCGTGTATCTTGAGAGCCGTGATCCGCGCGTGCGCCGTGACGCTTTCAAGAGCATGTACAAAACATTCGGTCAGTTCAGGAACACATGCGCGACGACACTGCAGAATGCGATCCGCGTCGATACGTTTAACAAGAATGTACGCGGCTTTACGACGGGACGCGAGGCGTCTCTATTCAGAAATGCCGTGCCAGAATCTGTTTACGACAGTTTATTGGAAGCTGTGAACGAGCGCTTGCCGCTATTGCATCGCTATGTCCGCATGCGCAAACGTATTCTCGGCGTCGACGAGCTCCATTCGTACGACATGTACGTCTCGCTCGTCAAAGAAATCGACTTGCATTTTACATTCGATGAAGCTAAGGAAATCCTCTACAAGGCGCTCGCACCTCTCGGAGAAGAATATATCGGATTGCTGAAACGCGCGTTTGAAGAACGCTGGATCGATTGGGCGGTGAACACAGGCAAGCGTTCCGGAGCATATTCCGGCGGCACTTATGCTACGAATCCGTTCATTCTGATGAGCTGGCAGGGAACGTTCGATAACCTCTTTACGCTCGCACACGAATTGGGGCACAGCATTCACTCGTACTACACGCGCAACGCGCAGCCGTTCCAGTACGGTCATTACCCGATTTTCCTCGCGGAGATCGCCTCCACGTGTAACGAGATCCTGTTGTCGAATTATTTGCTCAAGACAGCGGACAGTGACGAGATGCGCGCCGCCGTGATCAGCCACTACCTCGACGGAGCCAAGGGAACCGTGTTCCGGCAGACACAGTTTGCCGAATTTGAGCACATGATCCATCTTGCCGATGAAGCCGGCGAGGCCCTAACGGCTGATTTTCTGAGCGAGAAATACGGTGAGCTTAACAAGAAGTACTACGGAGAAGCGCTTACATTCGATCCTGACATCGCCAACGAGTGGGCGCGTATTCCGCACTTCTATTACAACTACTACGTTTTCCAGTATGCGACGGGATTCTCCGCCGCGACATCTTTCGCGGATGCGATCCTGACCGAAGGGCAGCCCGCCGTCGAGCGTTATCTCGGGTTCCTCAAGGCGGGATCATCCGACTGGCCTATCGATGTGCTGAAAAAGGCCGGCGTCGACATGACGACACCCGAAACGATCGTAAGAGCTCTCGATGCTTTCGAACGAGGTCTCGACGAGTTGGAAGCGCTGATGGGATAGGGTAGAGCGATGCCTGACATTGTATCAATTATTGGATTTATAATTGTCGTGGCGGCGGTTATAGGTATGGTCGCCGTCCTGCAAAAATTGCAGAAGAAAAAAGAAAAATACTGGAAAAAGAAAAGAAACGAGGAGGAACAGTGGGAGTCTCAGTTTCGCGACTCTTAAAGCGTTATACACGATGGGAGAACGGGCATGAAATACCGTTTTAAAAAACTTTATAGCGGTGAACCGATCGACTATCGCATCCGCGTGATACCCACACGTCCTTTGGGTGCCGGTGTCGGTGTGACGTCGGCACCTGTTCTCATCAAGAGTGTTGAGCAGTTTAGGAGCTTTGTAGATGGCGCCCATTACGGCTGGCAGTGGGATCAGGCACGTCTCGATGATTTATTCAAGAAGTATAATGCTAGTTTTTTTGAGACTCGCGTTCTGGTGGCGGGTGTTGTGAGCGCCAGTTCCGGTTCGACACGGGTAACGGTCTCCGATGTTATCAAGACGGAAACGGGCGTCCGGCTCTTTTTGCGACTTGAATCGCCGGAGATCGGAACGGCCGACATGATGAGCTGGCATTATTTCGTCGAGCTGCTCGCCGAAGATGTGGGCGACGGCGACGTGTCGACCAATCTGCCTGTATCCAAAGGCAGGTCGAGAAGAGGGTTTCCGGACGTGATCATCGCTGATCGTTAAGTGACCTGTTGAAAGCTTAAGCTGATTGCGTTGGGCTGTGCTCGGACAAGCGGTTGGTGTTTACCTCAGAGAATTTCTGACTATTTCTGATTTATTTTGTATCCATATGCACAGGAAGATACGTTTTCGGCGTCAGCTAACAAGCTGTTTTGCGCACTTGCATTTTTGCTCAGGAATGATGTAAAATTCTACTATATGCGGCGGATTGTTTCGTTGCCTATTTGGCGTGGAGGCGTTCCGTCCTTTTCCGATGTTCATTTGATGTATGAGGAGACGATTTAGATTGAGTAATACATCGAGAAAACTGTATCAAATTGATAGTGGATTTAGTACGCATTAAACTCGCATGTTCGGAAGAACTGCGGGTTTTTTCGTGGAGAGGAGTACAAGGATGAAAAAACATATGAGAAAAGCGCTTTCGTTCGTGCTGGTTCTTGGTTTGTTGTTTTCTGCAGTAGCTGTGTCCGCATTCATCGTGCCGTCATCGAACGTGCCGGTTCTGGCGGAGACAGAGAGTAAACGCAGTCTCTTGCCTGCGGATTTCGATACGACAGTCATCAAGAAGCAGTTCAGGGAACAGAAGGCAGCTGAGCTTAGCAAACTTCGCGAGCTATTGGCAGATACGGAGTATATGAGTGAGGTTGTTCGCGTAATGATCGAGCTCAATGCGCCTGCCGCCAAACAGTCAGGGAAGTCCGAGAGTAGCGTCATTGCGTCACAGAAATCGGTGCGTGACGCCGTTCGGAAGATTACCGGAAGCGAAGCGATCAACAGCTACGGTTATCTCGTCAACGGATTCAGCTTCATGGCAAAGCGAAGCGATTTCCAAAAAATACGCGAGATTCCCGGAGTGAAGAACGTCTCGGAAGTTCCCGTGTTTGAGACGACGATGTTCAACGCCCCTGACATGACAAAGGCTTCCCAAGTTTGGGAGGAACTTGGATTCAAAGGCGAGGGCATGCTCATATCGATTATCGATACGGGTATCGACTATAACCATAAGGATATGCGTCTCTCTCCAGAAGGAGAAGCGCAAGCGAAGTTGAGTAAGGATGCTGTCGCGGGACTTATTGCTGAATACGGTCTCGACGGTAAATACTTCAATACGAAGATTCCTTACGGCTACAACTACGCCGACAAGAATCAGGAAGTCGTGGATCAACACTTATCCGGACGTCCTTATGACGCGGATTATGTATCTATGCACGGCATGCACGTCGCCGGTATCGCGGCGGGTAATGCGACGGATGAAGATCTCGATGCCCGCAAGGGCATTCGCGGTGTCGCACCGGAAGCGCAGCTTCTCGCGATGAAGGTTTTCTCGAACCACCAGACGGGCGGCGCTTACGGTGACGACATCCTGATGGCGATTCAGGACTCCGTCAAGCTCGGTGCCGACGTCATCAATATGTCGCTCGGTTCTCCGTCCGGATTCTCGAATGTCAATAATGCGACCGCCCGTGCCATTCAGGCGGCTTCTGAAGCAGGAACGCTCGTCGTCATTTCTGCGGGCAATGAAGGTCTGGCGTATGCGTCTTCCCCGAACAACATGACGACGAACGTACTCGGTCAGATTATCCGCGGTGCTGACAGCGGTGCCGTCGGCGCATCCTCTACCATCGAGGCTGCACTCTCGGTAGCGTCGATCGACAACACGAAGGCTTATGACACCGTGATGTCGTATAAGGTCGATGGAGACCCAGCGGTTTCTTTCCACGTCTTAGAACAGGAAGAGCCATACGATGGGCGCACTTTCTTGGATGGGCAATGGATTGAGCTTGTCGATTGCGGTCTCGGCGACACGGATGAAATACCTGACGAAGTTGCAGGCAAATACGCGCTCGTCAAGCGTGGTGTTTTGTTATTCGAAGATAAGGCGATAAATGTTGCCGATAAGGGCGCTATAGGCATCATCGTGTACAACAACGTTGCCGGTCCCCCTGACTCGCTTATGAGTGGTGTCGAAAACGGTGGTATTTCGTCTGTGTTCACAAGCCTTGAAGCGGGTACTGCCATGGCGGCGGCGCTGGAAGAAGGCGGTGTCGTCACGGTCAATACGGCAATTCTGTACGACATGGTTGATATTTCCGCAGTGCCTCAACCGTCCCGTTTCACTAGCTGGGGTCCGACGCCCGAACTGAACTTCAAACCTGAAGTGGCAGGAGTCGGCGGAATGGTCTACTCAACTTTGAATGGTGATCAATACGGTATGATGTCCGGGACCTCAATGTCGGCGCCTCACGTGGCCGGCGCCTCGGCGCTTATCATGCAGGCGATGAAAGATAACGCCGCGTTGAATGGAATCGAGAAACTTGCTCGCACCCAATATCTGAAGGCTATCCTGAGCAATACGGCGACTGTGTTGATGGACGGCGAAGTAATTCATTCGCCTCGTCGAGTCGGCGCCGGACTCATCAATATCAAAGACGCGGTCGATTCGCTTGTCACGGTGACGCACAATGGCAGCGGTAACATCGAATTGCTTGATTTTACCGGTTCCAAGAAATTTACGCTTGACTTTAAGAACTATGGGGCAGAACCCGTAACCTTCACGTTGAAGGATCCCGTCGTCTATACGGCTCCTCATAAAGGTCCAGACCCCGAAAAGGATGTCGTCGTTCCTACAGCGGACGTTACAACGGCAAACACAACGATTACGGTTCCTGCAAACGGCACCGTGTCGGTTGAGTTCGAGATCGATCCGGGCGATGTCGAGAGTAACTACGTTGAAGGTTATCTGGAGTTCGAAACGGTAGGAGCGCCCGACTTGTCCATTCCTTTCTTCGGATACGTTGGAAGCTGGGGCGATGATCTACCGATCTTCGACTTAGTTGAGGGTATGCCTCCGATCGGTTTCAGCCTTTACAACCTCATTTATTCCTGAGTTGGATCCGTCAGCTCCGAATCTCTACTGTGTTTTCAGTGCGACACAGCTTTATAGGGACGACCCGGGCATTGGCGCACCAACACCTGCGGGCAACTGGTGGGACTGGGTCTTGGGAAAGAAGCCTTTCAATCCCTCGACGGTCGGGTTCAATACGAATCCCGCCGACTCGGAGAAAGACTACATTATTCAGGAACTCACGCCTCATGTCGGGGTTTTCCGTGGCGTTCAAGACGTCGAATGCTTTATCTTGGATAAGGATGGCAATGAACTGAGACAAGTCGGATGGGTTGATTCCATCAGGAAACCGGTGCTGCATCGCCTCTCGCGGTTTAGAGCCACAATAGCGACGCTGTATGATACGCAGTGGGACGGGACACTCTACGACAAATCGAACGGCGAATTCTTCTACGCGGAAGAGGGACAGTATTTTTACGAAGTCCGCGCCCGCATGAATGAGAAATCCGATTGGCAATCGATCTACATGCCGGTCAAGATTGACAATACGATACCGACAGGCTTAACATTGCCTGAATCCGTGACGTATGAGGAGGGTGCGACGGAGGTTAAGATCAACTGCGGACCTGTTGGTGACGGTGCCGGTACAGGAGTCGACCTCTCTAGCTCCGGTGTTCTGTTAGAGAAGCTTAATGATAAACCCAGACAACCTGCTCAAGATATCGAATATGATGGGGAAGGCAACCTGATCATAACGATCAATGTGAATCCCAAACTCTTCACGGGTCTGACCAGTACAATCGCATATATCGTGGTAGCCGACTATGTAGGCAACACAGTGATTGAGACGTTGATGTTGAATGAGGAGGGCTCGGGAGCCGATGCGGCGAAATTTGCCCAGAGCAAAGACGGAAGCGATGCGTGGAGACCTGTTAAGGACGGATTTGTTAAGTACAACAAGCTTGAGAGCGATACGTTGAAGATGCCTAAGGGTCTCGGATACGTTGTGGCTTTGGCAACTGGCGCCGTGGAGCGCGTGACCGTTAATGGTCAAGATGCCGTGGACGGCAAACCGTACCTCTACGCCATTGAAGTTGAGGACGGCGTGCCCGTCGACCTCGAGCTGAAGGGTTTTGATGCGGATAACGTTGAAGTCTCGACCTCGACAGGGAAACTGCTCGTTGACCTGACAGCTCCGACACTCGCGCTCGAGAACGAGCTCAAGTTCAACAGCAAGGGTCGTCCTTATGTTGAAGACACCGATACCGTCAAGGTAAAAGTCTCGGATAACTACGCGGAAGGCAGGAACAGTGTCGTCGGCTTTGACGGCGAGAAACAGTTCGCCCTCACGGTCGGTGAGGACGGTACCGTCTCAATCCCCATCGCCGCCGATGCCGGTTTCGTCGTTCTTGTACCCGTCGACTATGCCGGAAACCGTGGCGAAACCATGAGTTTCTTCGTCCTTCCCGAGGGCAAAGATCCGGAAGAGATCGCGGCGCCGATGGAACCGATCGTTCCGAACGCCGGAGATTTCTGGATTGTTGAACCGGAAAGCCTAAAGGGTCTCTTCTACAACGGATGGGTGTTTCTCTACATGGATGAAGAAGCCGAAACGCACCAGCTCACGCTTGAGGGCAAATCGAAAGATCTTAATTCGCTCACTTTTGACGGTGTTGAAGTGCTTGGAGCTGACGGCGCTTGGGCGGTTACGTTGACGCTCAAAGAGGGTCTCACTTATGTCAACGTCAAGGCAGTTAACGAGGACGATCTCGTCATCTATGACACCAAGATTCGCTTCTTCTGTGACAGTCATGTCCCGAATCTCGTGTTCGAAACAGATCCTGCGAGTGTTGGTGGGTATGATTTCGTATTCCCGGAGGACACACACGACCCTGAAGAAATATCAGGTAGCGAGGCGCCTCTCGTCATTTGGACGACCGAGGAGACGCTCGACGTGAATATCACCGGAACGGCGTCCGACAACACGTTCGGATACAAGCTGACCATCAACGGCGATGTCGTCCTCGATTACTATGACATCACAGAACAGGGACCTGATATTAATGAGCTGCCTTTCGAGTATTTGGTGGAAGGCGCGGTCGACAAAGACTTCATCCGTCTCGAGATCGAAGATCTGTCGGACTTTAACGCGACGAAGACGCTCCTGCAGAAGATCCAGGTGAGGCTTGATACAACCGCTCCGACATTAACCCCTCAATACACGATTCCGGCGGTTGCCGGTCTCCCTGTTGAGTTGTTTGATGATGATACCCTCGACGTTGAAGGCGATGAGGTTGTTCTCTCCGCGGAGGCGGATGACGGGGATGGAATCGGTATTGACGATGCCGTTGGTATTGTGATCACGCTGAATGGTGCACCGTATGACGGTGAGCCGCTCGGACCGGGCACATATCATGCCGAATTCTACGTAAAAGATAAACTCGACCATAAGACAACGGTTGAACTCGATTTTGCGGTCGTAGGCGATCCAGTGATCAATGTCGGTCCGGATGTCGAGATCTATGCGGAAGATGTGGCGACTTTCAAACCCCTGCAGGGAGTAACCGCGACAGACCCGCTCGACGGAGATATCACGGATGATGTGACCTGCGAATGCGATCTGCCTGAAGCCTTTGCTGCCGGTGTCCCCGGAACCTACACCTTTACCTACTCGGTGACGAATGCTTACGGGCGGAAAGTTTCGGTGGAAAGAACGGTTAAGATCCTCGGTAAACCTCAGATCTTCGGCGCGGTCGACACGACCATCACCCAAGGCGATGAGTTTGATCCCATGGCGGGTGTGACGGCTCACGACAACGAGGACGGCGATCTGACTGATGAGATCCAGATCACTGGAGAGGTCGATGTGACGAAGCCCGGAGTTTACAAGCTTACTTACACGGTGGTGGACAGTGATGGCAACGCCGTCATTGTGGTTCGCAAGGTGACAGTTAAGGAAAAGGTCGTTCCTCCCGGGCCGGACGACCCCGATCCGGGCGATCCCGATGATCCCGGACCGG
>JAAZKT010000111.1 GCA_012799695.1 Clostridiaceae bacterium | reverse complement strand
GTAGGAACGACGAACGCTCTGCCACCGCGTGAAGTAATAAAGGAAATGATTCAGCAGGTAACAGGCATAGATTCAGCAGGTTATAGGAAATGATTCAGCAGGTGATTGAAAGGTATTTTTGAACCGACAGGAGGGAAAATATGAAGACCTTAAGAACAATCGTTGTTGTGCTGCTCGTACTGGCTATTCTAATAACAGTTGTGGCGTGCGGCGAAAAGGAGACGGATAAGGGAGACAAAGACTTGCCTTCTTTTGCCCTTGTCTTAAGCGACACCATAGGCGACAGGGGCTTTGGCGACATGAGTGTGGCGGGGATCAAGAAGGCCGCTGAGGATTTCAAGATCGAATACAAAGTCTTTTCGTGCAATCAAGACGCGTCGATCTATCTTGACACTCTCAAGACAGCGGCTGAGAATTACGATGTCATTTTTGTCATACCCGGTTACTTTTTCGAAGTTGAGCTTGTAGAAGTGCAAAAGCTCTACCCCGATAAAACGTATATCTATATGGATGCGCCCACGGAGCTGGAAGGCATCCATGGGTGTGGTTTTGCTCAGCATGAAGGCGCATTTTTGGCGGGTTGTCTTGCGGCGTATTTGACGACTCAGACATCCATCGACATGATCAATGAGGAAAAAATTGTCGGGTTTGTGGGCGGAGCGGATATGCCCGTAATCCATGACTACGAAGAGGGTTTCACGCAGGGCGTCGCCTATGCGGACCCCTCGGTCAAGGCGATTGTCCGTTACGCAGGAGACCATTACGATGCTGAGCTTGGAAAAACGACGGCGACCACATCATTTATGGAAGGCGCCGATGTTATTTTTCAGGCCGCCGGTCCTACAGGTCTAGGCATTTTGGAAGCCGCGGAAGACAATAAATTCTTAGCGATCGGTGTCGACACGGATCAGGCGTATTTGCATCCCGGATTCATTGTGTCAAGCATGTTAAAGCGTCTCGACACAGCTGTCTATGATCTCGTGAAAAAGTGCTGTGATAAAGAGGAATTGGCGAAAAATGTCGTCTATAATGTTGCGAATGACGGTATTTCGTTGGCGGAGAATGAGGAATATAAACGAATCGTTCCTGGAGATATCCAACAGAAATTGACGGATATTGCCAACAAGATTGCCTCAGGCGAGATCGTCGTCAAATCGTATTTTGACGAGTAATCCAATCTTGGAAGGATGGGTAGGTCGGTAAAACTAATATAATAGCTTTACCCGGCCTACCCGTTCGAAGGAAGGCTGTTGTGTCACGTCAATTATCAATGCTGGGGTTCTTGCTATGAGCTTTTTGCTCGAGATGAATGATATTTACAAAACGTATCCGAACGGTGTGCGGGCGCTCCGCGGCGCAAACCTTGCTGTACAGACCGGTGAAATTCATGCGCTCATTGGTGAAAATGCGGCGGGGAAAACGACGCTGGTGCAGATTTTATACGGAACACACCGTCCCGATCACGGTCAAATCATCTACAAGGAAAACAACGTTACGATTCGCCGTCCATCTGATGCGATCGAGTTAGGTATCGGGATGGTGCCTCAGCATTTTAAGCTTGTCCCGGAATTTACGCTCCTTGAAAACATCATTCTTGGAAGTGAAAAAAACTATACCAGAAAAACGCTGAGGATTGACTACGATAAAGCGCATGATGACGTTTCACGTCTCCTCGCGAAACTGGATATTGAACTAGAACTGAACAGACGAGCCGATGAGGTTTCCATTGGAATTCAGAGTAAGGTAGAAATCGTTAAAACGCTTTTCAAGGGTGCCGAACTCATTATTCTCGATGAGCCTACGACTGTGCTTGCGCCGACGGAGATAGATTCTTTTTTTGATTTCTTAGAGTCGTTACGCCAATCGGGCTGCACCATCATCTACATATCACACCGTCTTCGGGAAATAATGCGGTTGACGGATCGAGTGACCGTTATGCAGAAAGGAGAAACAGTCGGCACGTTGCGAACAAGCGATGCGACGGTCGAGCAACTGGCTTCGCTGATGCTTGGGCGAGAACCTTTACCTTTTGCATACAACCTGCCGCACACGGATCATCACACATCCCGGGAGGGCATTGTGCCCACGCTCGACGTGGAGAGCCTTAAGATTACTTCGGGACACTGTCCGCTTTCAGACATAACCTTTTCTGTTTTTCCCGGTGAGATTGTCGGTGTTGCGGGAATTGAAGGCAATGGACAGGTTGAACTCGCTGATTCTCTGATTGGCGTCATCAAGAAGACTGAAGGCACTGTTTTACTCGCAGGAGACGACATTAGCGATCTTCCGCCAAGTGTAAGACGTGAAAAGGGCATGGCGTATGTTCCGGACGACCGGATGATAAAGGGCGTTGCACTAGACGCATCCATCGCGGAAAATGCGCTGGTTGGGCACGAACACAATGAACAGTTTACATACGGTGGCAGAAAACGAATTAGGCAGAACAGGCATGATTTCAATCAGAATATTGCGCAAGATTATCGCGTTGAAGGGTTTTCATCGTTCAACCAGCCCGCGAGGAGCCTCTCCGGAGGGAATATCCAGAAACTGATCGTTGGAAGAGAAATGTATGGGCGTCCCAAGATTGTCGTTCTATCTCAGCCTACTGCCGGTGTCGATTTTAGTGCCCAGCGCAATATCCATGAACGCATTCTCGAGTGCAAAAAGGCGGGGACGGCTTTTTTGCTAATAAGTGAAGATATTGACGAGT
>JAAZKT010000005.1 GCA_012799695.1 Clostridiaceae bacterium | reverse complement strand
TGTCGCCATCGCCGAACTCAACGTCGAAAAGCTCGTCCCCCTCCAAAGTCGCGACAACCGCTATGAACGACTGCCGCAATTCCCGCTCGTCGAACAGGATCTTTCCATCGTGATTGACGAGGACGTCTCGTGGGCACAGATATACGAGGCCGTCGTGAACCTCGTTCACGATGCAGAATTCGTCGAAGAGTACCGCGGCGAGCAAGTACCGAAAGGGAAAAAATCGCTCATGTTCCGCTTCCGATTGGCATCCGAAACGGGAACCTTGACCGCGGACGAAATCGAACGGCTTCGACACCGACTCATCAAAAAACTGAAACACGTGCTCGACGCCGAGATGCGATAAGCGGCATAATGTGTTGCGAGACTATCATGGGACTCAAATGCTTCCTAGCATCGAGATGCGATAAGTGTAAAGCCCCTCCCCGAGGGGCTTTAAGGTATTTCACGTATGAAAACGATCGATGAAAAAGGTATCACGCAAAGAGATAATTTTGTCGGAATTGGCTCCGCTATTTTATCCGCCCTGCTTTTCGGCACATCGCCTGTCGTTGCGGCGCTCGCTTACGCCGGCGGGAGCAACGGCATGACCATGACCTTCACCAGGTCTTTATTTTCCATTCCTTTCCTTTTCCTGATCGCAAAAGCGATGAAAGTCTCCCTTAGAGTCCGCAAACGGGAGTTGATCACCCTCTTTATCGTGAGTGTTGCCGGGAACTTCGCGACAACCGTAATGCTTTACTCGTCTTTCCAATACATCGGCATCGGCTTGGCGACTGTTTTGCACTATCTCTCTCCAGTTATCATCATGCTGATCAATATCGTGCTCTTCAAAGAAAAGGCTAAGAGCTGGAAAATCTTATCCTTGATCCTTGCATTTGTCGGTATGCTCACGTTCTTTACGAGATCAGGCGGCACGCTTTTTCTGGGCACACTGCTCGCCCTAGGTTCCGCCGTAAGTTATGCCATCATTTTTCTCTCAGTTGAACATACGACGCTCAACACGCTGCATCATGTCACACTGACATTCTACACGAGCCTCTTCGTCAGCATCGTTTCGTTTATTGTCGGACAAGCAAGCGGTCTTCTAAACCTGCGGATGACACTTTCGGCGTGGGGTTATTCCGTTATTCTCGCCTTAATGGTCGGCGTTGCCGCCTTCGCCTTGCTAAATCGCGCCATTGTATTGGTCGGGTCAAGCACGACATCCGTCATCTCCATGCTTGAACCGCTTACGGGCATCGTGGTCGGATCCCTTATTCTGAAAGAATCTTATTCCCTTACCAATTGGATCGGCTGCGCCCTCATCCTGCTCGGCGCCGCCATCGTCTCGATCTTTTCCTTGAAGTCGTCAAAGGTCTCCGCCGATAAAGATGAGCAAGCAGAACCCCCACCGGATCGGAGCCGAGGATGATTCTAGGGCAAGTCCAAGAAAGTCCGGAAAAATAAAAGAATTAAAAAAATGAAAAAGCCGGGTTCGCGCAGTGCAGAACCCGGCACTCTTTGCACGATTCAAACGAATCAGTACGTCTCGACGAAGAGCTCGAAGTATTTCTGCTCGTGATCACAAGCGGGGCAGAGATCGGGTGCTGATTTACCCGTATGCAGGTAACCGCAGTTGTTACACTTCCAGACAACTTCCTCGTCGCGTTCGAAGACGCGGCCTGCTTTGATGTTGTCAAGCAACTTCCTGAAGCGGATTTCATGTGCCTCTTCAACCTCGGCGATCTCGCGCCACACATATGCGATCTCCGGGAAACCTTCTTCGTCGGCGATGTCGGCAAATTCAGGATACATGCTGTTTGCTTCACCATGCTCACCATTAATCGCGCTTTGCAAGTTGTCCACCGTATTCGAATAGGTAACGGGGTAGTCCCAGCTGACATTTACGACTTCGTCCGGTTCAAAATCTTCGCGCAAGAACTTATAAAAGCGCTTGCCGTGCTCAACCTCGTTGCGGGCTGTTTCTTCAAAGATATTCTGGATCTGAACGTAGCCTTCTTTTTGGGCCTGCTTGGCCGCCACGTTGTAGCGGAAAGTGGCCTGTGCTTCTCCGGCAAAAGATATCATCAAATTCTTCGCCGTCTTTGTTCCTTTTAATGACATAGTGCCCTCCTGGAAAAACTTTTATTATTTTATTATTTCACTCAATCGGCTTCACCATTCTACCACGCTTGCTTCATCTCCACATTTATCGTAACGTATGGCGTGGAGTAGCCTGAGCGAAGGCTTGTTTTCCGCAAAAGAGCGGACTTTCAGATCGCATGGCATGTTCCGATAAACGGATGATGTATCATGCATAACCACAGTACCTCTACACAGCGGCAAGCACCTGTCTTCAGCTTATTTTGTGTGTTTCTCCCTTGCAATTATTTAGTTGTTTGAGATAATGATAATTGGTGAACTTTGGCGGTTGACGCCTGGTGGAGAACAAGAGACATTGCATACGAGCAAATTCCAGATCGTAACGAATAATCCGATGGTCGCCGAAGCGCTCGGCGAACGTTGCCACATAGTATTTCTAGAACATGGTAGCGATCGAGATGTCATCGAAACGGTTCGGGATCTCGTTCATCGGCACCACCGCGTGCTGACGGCCCCTCTTGCGGGGAGTGTCAAACCTTGGGAAACGCCTTATCGTTCCGTCATGGTCTCGGTGAGCAAAGGGACTGCAATCGATGCGACGTCACTTGAGCTCGTCGAGTTTGCCTTGATGGTCATCGGTCAATCGCGAGAACGCCTTGAAACGACCAAGCCCTCGATCGATCGTGACTTTCAGACGGTTGATCTGAGTCTCATCGAGAGTGCGCTGCCGTCGGTCGAGGCAATAGGGCGGATTTAGGTTACAAACCCGTCCGCAAAATCCAATAATAAAGAAAAAGAGGTGAGAACGTGAAACTAGAAGTGGGCTACATTGACATCAAGGGCATCCGTTTCGGCGATTACAACGCAGTTGAAGACGGTATCCTCATTGTCAACCCCGAGCCGTTGCTCGAGCCCGTATTGGAAGACCCCCTCATCAAATCCGCGCATTTCGAGATTGCAACGCCGGGTGAAAGCATTCGCATCACGCCAGTCAAAGATGTGATCGAGCCTCGCGTCAAAGTCGAGGGCGGCGGTGGCGTCTTTCCGGGCATGGTATCAAAAGTCGATACGGTCGGTTCGGGCAAAACACATGTGCTCCGCGGCATGGCAGTCGTCACGGCGGGTCCGATCGTCGGATTCCAAGAGGGCATCATTGACATGACCGGTATCGGAGCGGATTACACGCCATTCTCAAAGCTGCACAATCTCGTGCTCGTTATGGAACCTGTTGAGGACTTCAAACAACACGAGTATGAGGCGGCCGCAAGGCTCGCGGGGTTGAGAACAGCCGCGGCGATCGGTGAATTGGCGAGAGAACTCGTTCCGGACGAGACAGTCGTCTACGAGACGCCTACCATCGCGGAAACATTTAAAGAAGAGTGGAAAGATCTGCCGCGCGTCGGTTACGTCATGATGCTGCAAAGCCAAGGACTCTTGCACGATACTTACGTGTACGGCGTAGACGCAAAGCGTACGCTGTCCACTTTGATCAGCGCCACGGAAGTGATGGACGGCGCCATTGTATCCGGCAACTGTGTATCGGCGTGTGATAAGAATACGACCTACCATCACCAGAACAACCCCGTAATTCACGATCTGCTCGCCGTTCACGGCAAGAAGATCAACTTCGTCGGAACCATCATCACAAACGAAAACGTCTACCTGGACGATAAGATCCGCTCATCGGACTGGACGTCCAAAATGGCGAGATATCTCTCGCTCGATGCGGCGATCATCACACAGGAAGGCTTTGGAAACCCCGACACGGACCTGATCATGAACTGCACGAAACTCGAGAAACAGGGCATCAAGACAGTCATCATCACGGACGAGTATGCCGGTCAGGACGGCAAGAGTCAGTCACTGGCCGACGCGGACGAACTCGCGAATGCCGTCGTCACAGGCGGAAACGCAAACGAAGTCGTTGTTTTGCCACCTCTCGATCGCGTCATCGGTACACTCGACTATGTCGATACAGTCGCCGGCGGCCACGCCGGGTCGCTGCGACCTGACGGTTCCATCGAAGCCGAGCTCCAGATTATTACGGGTTCGACGAACGAGATGGGCTTCAACCGCATGAGCGCGCGATAATAAGGAGGATAAGAATGAGCAAATTTAAAGTTGTCCATTACATCAACCAGTTCTTCGGGCAAGTCGGCGGCGAAGAAATGGCGCACATCCCCGCGGAGAAGCGCGAAGGTCCCGTGGGTCCCGGTCTGGCTTTCACCAAAAATTTCGGGGATGACGCTGAAATCGTCGCGACAATCGTCTGCGGAGACTCCTGGTTTAACGAGAATCTTGAGCTCGCCACGGAAACAGTGCTCGATATGGTCAAGGAAGAATCCCCCGACCTGTTTATCGCCGGTCCCGCCTTTAACGCCGGACGTTACGGCGTCGCCTGCGGCACCATCTGCGATGCCGTACAAACAGAACTCGGCATTCCCGTCCTGACAGGCATGTACGTCGAGAACCCCGGTGCCGACATGTTCCGCACCAAGGTCTTGATCGTCTCCACCGCGGATAGTGCGGCAGGCATGAGAAGGGCCGTCCCCGCGATGGCGAAACTCGCGCTCAAGCTCGTCAAAGGCGAGCGCATCGGCGCATCCGTCGAAGAGGGCTACATCCCCGACGGTGTCCGCAGAAACTTCTTTGATAAGAAGCGCGGAAGCACACGCGCCCTTGAGATGCTTCTCAAGAAGATCGCGGGCGAGCCGTTTGAGACGGAATATCCCATGCCCACATTCGATCGCGTGCCCCCGATGCCCGCTATCACCGATATGACGAAGGCGACCATCGCCATCGTGACCTCAGGCGGTATCGTCCCCAAAGGCAATCCCGATCGCATCGAGAGCTCTTCCGCGTCGAAATACGGAAGCTACAATATTGAAGGCGTCGACGATTTGACAAGCGAGACATACGAAACGGCTCACGGCGGTCACGACCCCGTGTACGCCAATGAGGATGCCGACCGTGTCATCCCTGTTGACGTTCTCCGTCAGTACGAAAAAGAAGGTAAAATCGGCAAACTTCACGACTGGTTCTATTCGACCGTCGGAAACGGCACAGCCGTCGCCTCATCAAAGAAATATGCTGCTGAGATCGCGGAGAAACTCATCTCATACGATGTGGACGCCGTTGTTCTCACATCGACCTGAGGAACTTGTACACGTTGCGGTGCAACTATGGTCAAGGAAATCGAAAGAGCTGGCATCCCCGTGGTGCACATTTGTACGGTAACCCCGATCTCTATGACGGTCGGAGCGAACCGTATCGTCCCGGCGATCGCGATCCCGCACCCGCTGGGCAATCCGGAACTCCCCGCTGATGAAGAATACGAACTGAGGCGCAAGCTGGTCGACAAGGCGCTCGAAGCGTTGTCGACAGAAGTCGACGATCAGACGATTTTTGAAGTCTAATTCAGTAGTGGCTGACCGGAAGTTTCAGGAAGGCAAAGGTTTTATGGAAAAATTGTACGATCTCATTATCATCGGTGCCGGTCCCGCCGGTCTGACGGCCGGTCTTTACGCCGGACGTTCGCGGCTCGACACGCTACTGATCGAAAAAGGACAGGACGGCGGTCAAATCGCCATCACATCCGAGATTGAGAACTTCCCCGGCGGTCTTTCAGGCCCCGATAAGATTGAAAGCGGCGCGGAGCTGATCGCGCGCATGACGGCACAAGTGGCGCACTTCGGCGTCGAGCGCCTGAGCGCAAATGTCACGGAAGTCGAACTCGAAGGCAAAGTGAAGCGCGTTCATACACGTCATGGCGTCTATCAGTCGAAAGCTGTCATCATCGCGACGGGCGCACACCCGCGTCTGATCGGATGTCCCGGCGAAGCCGAATTCACCGGACGCGGCGTCTCGTACTGCGCGACCTGTGACGGATCTTTCTTCGAGGATTTCGAAGTATTTGTCGTCGGCGGCGGCGATACGGCCGTCGAAGAGGCGATGTACCTCACGAAATTCGCGCGCAAAGTCACGATCATCCATCGTCGCGATGAACTTCGCGCCGTCGAGTCGATTCGCGAGCGCGCCTTCGCGAATGACAAGATCGAATTTATGTGGAACTCCGTGGTCGTCGGTCTGCACGGCGACGGCATCCTTTCCGGCATGACGGTCAAAGACACGAAGACCGGCGAGGAGCGCCTCGTTGAGGCGGATCCCGATGACGGTATGTTTGGCGTGTTCGTATTTATCGGATTCTTGCCGAATTCAGAGCTGTTCCTCGGCAAAGTCGACACGGAATGGGACTACATCTTGACGGATGAATCGATGAGAACGAGTCTGCCCGGCGTTTACGCGGCGGGCGATGTCCGCAAAACACCTCTCCGCCAAGTCGTCACGGCTTGCGCGGACGGCGCGATTGCCGCCATGCAGGTGGAACACGATCTCGCATCGGGCGTCATCGGATAGGTCAACGTTAAGCAGAGATGAGGGGTAAACTCTACGCCTCATCTCTGCTCAATCATTGATATGAAATTCAGATAGGAAGGAAATACGCATGCTAGAACTTGACAGAAATAACTTTGAAGAAGTCGTCCTCCAAGGCGAAGGCGCGATCCTCGTCGATTTTTACGGTGACGGATGCGTCCCCTGCGCAGCACTGACGCCGCACATTGAAGCGCTCGAGGAAAAATACGGAGACCAAATCCTATTTACGGCACTCAACACCACGAAAGCGCGCCGTCTGTCCATCAGTCAGAGAATTCTCGGACTGCCGGTCGTCGCCATTTACCAAAACGGCGAAAAAGTTGAAGAGCTCGTTAAGGACGATTGTACGCCTGAAGCCATTGAAGAGATGGTGAAAAAGTACATCTAAAAAGTGGATATCGCGAGAGGCAAAAAAGCCTTATAACGTGCCAAATATTTGTCATTCGTGATAGACTATATATTCTCAATGACAATATGATTGTCGCGAGAATGGGGAGGGTCCCCTGATCACCCGAGATCAAATGAAAGGAGAAGCTTGAATGAGCATACTCGACGGTAAGAAGGTCATCGTCATCGGCGATCGTGACGGAATACCGGGGCCCGCTATTGCGCTTTGTGCGGAATCAGCAGGCGCCGAGGTCATTTTCTCCGCTACGGAGTGCTTTGTCTGAACCGCCGCAGGTGCAATGGATCTGGAGAATCAGAAGCGCGTAAAAGATCTCACTGAAGAATACGGACCCGAGAACGTTGTCGTTCTTCTGGGAGCCGCCGAAGGTGAAGCATCGGGAATCGCGGCTGAGACGGTCACGGCAGGTGACCCGACCTATGCAGGTCCATTGACAGGAGTCTCGTTGGGACTCGTTGTATACCACGTCTGTGAAGATGAAGTCAAGGAAGAGTTTGATCCGGATGTCTACGATGAGCAAGTTTCCATGATGGAAATGGTGCTTGATATTGACGAGATCGCAGAAGAGATGCAGGCGATTCGAGAAGAGTACACGAAGTACTAATAATGAAACGCCTCGCTTGAGCAGGAGATGCCCCAGGTTCAACCGCCCGGATTTCTAAAGGTCGGAAACCGGGGGCATACTTTTTTGAACAGGAAAGGCAGGTAATAAATTTGAAAAACAGCGTAATGAAGGGCGCAGGATATATCCTCGTCCACACACCCGACATGATTACCCATTACGGGACGACGCAGACATCAGAGCGCATCGTTAATCCCGAGTCGGAGTATCTGAAAAACATTGAAGCGAACCTTCGACCTTATGAACGCGTTCGCGCCTACTACCCGAACCAGACCTACATCGGGAACATCACGCCTCTGGAGCTGAAAGAGATCGAAGGTCCTTGGCAGGATCTTGAGTGTCCCGTGGACGAGCGCTACGGCAAATACGGCGAAATCATGCCTCAAGATGAGTTTTACCTGCTGATTCAAGCAGTCGACGAATTTGAACTTGTCTTTCTTGAAAAGAGTTTTGTCGAAGCGACAAAACCGAAGCTTGAACAGGACCCGATCATCACGCCGTACGTCTTGGGCAGAATTAAAGAAGGCGTCGAATCGGAACGCATCGACGATATGGTCGCATCAGAAGATGCTGAAGGCCTCTACATGGGCGACAAGCTCGTCGGCGCCGTCAAAAAGGCTCACGCTTTCGACCCCAACCTCTCCGCGCACGTCATGGTCGAGAATCTCGTGTCAAAAGCCTCGAGCGCTCTTGCTTTAATGTATGCCGTCAAGAACGCCGGCATCGATCGCGATGAAGTCGAATACACTATCGAATGTTCGGAGGAAGCGTGCGGCGATATGAATCAGCGTGGCGGCGGCAACTTCGCTAAGGGTATTGCCGAGATCGCCGAATTGTCACGCTCGACGGGATCAGACGTCCGCGGATTCTGTGCGGCACCGGCTCACGCCGTATTGGTCGCCGCTGGCCTCGTAAAAGCCGGTATCTTTAAGACCGTCGCTGTAGTGGCTGGCGGTTCGACGGCAAAGCTCGGCATGAACGGCAAAGACCACGTCAAAAAGGGTCTCCCCATTCTGGAAGACGTCCTCGGCGGATTCGCTGTCATCATTTCCGAAAACGACGGCGTCAACCCGGAACTCAACACTGACGTCGTGGGCTGGCACTCCGTCGGCACGGGAAGCGCGCCGCAAAACGTCATCGCTTCACTAACGACCGACGCGCTCGATAAAGTCGGCTTGAAAGTGACTGACGTCGATTATTACTCCCCCGAAATGCAGAACCCCGACATCACGAAACCGGCGGGTGCCGGCGACGTACCGACTGCAAACCTGAAAATGATCGGCGCGTTGGCCGTCCGTCGCGGCGACATCGATCGCAAAGAGCTGAACGCATTCGTTGAAAAACATGGTCTGCCCGGATACGCACCGACACAAGGTCATATCCCCTCCGGCGTTCCCTTTATGGGACACGCGCGCGACGGTATACTCAGCGGTGAAATGAACCGCGTCATGATCGTCGGCAAGGGCTCCTTGTTCCTCGGGCGTATGACGAACTTGTTCGACGGCGTCTCCTTCCTGATGGAGCCGAACAGCGGTCCCAAAGAAGAGGCCGCCGGCGTTTCAACGGACGAGATTCGTCGCATCATCGCTCAGTCACTGCGTGACTTTGCCTCAGGTCTTGTAGAGGCAGGTGAGTAAGATGAACAACATCAAACGTGACATCGCAGCCGTTTTCAATGAACTGGCGGAAGGTCTTGAGACAGGACAGTTCGGCAAACGCGCTTCGGTCGCCGTCATCGGAATCGGCTCCGAGATGGGCGAAGAGAATGTCATGGCCGGCTGCGTCCAGGCGGCGGAGCGCGGTGTTGACGTCATCTTCCTCGGAACCCATAAGCATGAACTCGTGACCACAATTGAGTGCGACTGCGCCGAAGACGCTTTCGACAAGATGGAATATCTCCTCGCCAACGGCGGCGCGGATGCCGCGGTGGCCATGCACTACCCGTTCCCGATCGGCGTTTCAACAGTCGGTCGTACTGTGGCACCGGCAACAGGTAAGGACTTCTATCTCGCTACGACGACAGGCACGACCTCGACCGATCGCGTCGAAGCGCTCGTGCTCAATGCGATCGCTGGCATCGCGACGGCCAAAGCGGACGGCATCGCGAACCCTACAGTCGGATTGCTTAATCTCGATGGTATGCGCCAAGCGGAAATTGTTCTGAAGACACTTCAGGACAACGGTTATCCGATCATATTCGCCACATCCGGCCGTGCCGACGGCGGCGCCATCATGCGCGGCAACGATATTCTGCGCGCTTCTCAGGACGTTCTCGTCCTCGATTCGCTGACAGGAAATGCCGTGATCAAGATGCTGTCGTCCTTTACATCCGGCGGCTCCTACGAGACGGTCGGTGCGGGCTACGGCCCCGGCGTCGGTGAGAAAATGGCGGGGATTGTCATGATCATCTCACGCGCGTCAGGCGCGCCCGTGATCGCCGGAGCGATTGAGTTCGCCGCGTCGCTTGTCAAAGGCAACCTTGCCTCGGTCTACGCGCAAGAACTCGAGCTCGCACGCAAGGCGGGACTCGACAAATTGCTTGCCGAACGCCGCGAAGCCGCTGCAGCGAAGAGTGGCGAACCGGAGGTCGTCGCGCCTCCTTCCGAAGTCGTGACGGAACAAATTGAAGGAATCGACGTGCTCGACTTGGAAGACGCAGTCAAACTGCTCTGGAGTCACTCGATTTACGCTGAGAGCGGCATGGGTTGCACCGGTCCGATTGTCCGCATTTCAACGGCAAACCTCGAAAAAGCGAGAGAAATTCTCCGCAACGGAGGCTTTGTCAGTGAGTAAACCGAAGAGGGGAAGTCCGTGCCTATCCGGTGTGCCGACTTCTCCTCTTTCTTATTCCTTACCGAATCCAACACCGAAACCATTCAGATTGATCGCATTCCATGATAATTTTTCGAAAACTTGAGTTGGATGACATCCCTCTCGTCAGACCCTATTTCTATCCCAACCCGCAACGCATTACAGATCTGACGGTTGGCGGGACATTTATTTGGCGCGATTACTTCGAGTATGAATATGCCGTCGCCGCCGATTGCCTCATTTTCAGCATGGTCATTTTCGAACAACATCGCGCTTACACCGTACCGCTCGGTTTCAGACGCGAAGAAGCGCTCGCTCTCCTAGAACAGCATTGCCGCGATATCGGTGAACCGCTTTGTTTCTGTATTGTCGGGGAGATGGACTTGCCACTTTTAAGCGCGCGCTACCCGGAGTTTCATGCCGTCGCCGAACGCGATTATTTTGACTATCTATATGAAGCGCAGGATCTTCTAAAATTGGAAGGCGGACAACACAAGGCGACGCGCAACAACATCAAGCGTTTTCTTCGCTCGACGCCGGACTGGCGATACGAGATCATCAACCAAGACAACATCGAAGCCGTTCGAGCTTTTGCCGTTGAGCAAGAATGTGACATCGACCGGGGGAACAGGACGCTCGTGGAAGAAGCCGTCAAAATCCGCGAGGTACTCGACCATATGGAGCTCTATGACGCCTTTGGCGGCGCTCTCTTCGTCGGCGACCGCGTCGTCGGCTACTCGCTCGCAGAGGTGGAAGGCGATACAATCTATATGCACATCGAAAAAGCCGACATCAGTTTTCGCGGTGTCTACCAAATGCTGGTCAGCGAATTTATAAAAGCCTTTGGGAGTCGTCCCGACATTGTTTACATCAATCGTGAAGATGACGCGGGCGATCCGGGACTACGTCAATCAAAGATGACGTACGGTCCCGTCGCACTTCTTGCTAAATACTCCGTCTACACATGCTCCTCGCGACCGGAGTGGATGGAGAGATCGTACGCAGATTAAAAGGAAACCTGTGAATATCAAAGGGGGCTGTCTCAAAATCACTCATTAAGAGCAATGATGAGACAACCTCCCTTTGGGTCGTGCTATTTACCCCGAAGTTCATGCCGGTGTACAATTTTTCAGTTAATATCGATTTTCTGGACTTTACGTCGACACCCATGTACAGTTTTGCAGTTAATATCGATTTTCTGGACTTTACGTTCTCGGTTTCCACAAAAGGAAAGAGGCTGTATCAATCACGCTACTATGTAGCAGTTTTGAGACAGCCCCTTTTCTGATGCTATAAACTTATTCCGCTTGTCGGGCGGCAACCCCACGGAAAGGCGACAAAAAACCGACTCCCGTAAGCGCCCCTATCGTTTCAGGCTCCGGTTGTCCGCTATTTCTTTGTAAATAGCGAGATGATCCGACTGATTGTATGGACGACCTTGACAGGCGTCGAGCGGGCATCCTTCTTTTTTCCTCTGCTACGCGTCAGCAGGAGCAAGAGAGCGTTGACAACTGCGGAAGATACAACATTTTCAGCGGTTTTCGTTTTCTGTTTCGGTTTCTTCTTCGGCGTTATTTTTTCCATAATCGCCGGAACCGTGATTGCAACAGAGTCCGTGACATCCACGATATTTCCCGTGATGATCGTCGCATTTTCCATAAGATCAGGCAGTTTATCCGTCGTCTCTTTGATGTCGTCTTTGACATCGTTAAGCAAGCCATTGACAGAATCCAAAGTTTTGATCGCCTTGATCAAGAGAATCAGAAGTGTCACCAAAACAGCAACGCCCGCGAGCGCGAGCACAACATAGAGTAGCGTCATTAAATCGATCGTAATTGAATTTACAACAAAAGCCATACAAGCCCTCCTCCGAGAACTAGAGCGAACCGAAAAACCGCCGACATGTCGGTGCAGGGAATCGGTTTACGTAAGCGTCATGCGACTAGGAGAAATCTCTCCGTCTGTACGGACTACTCGCCTTCTTCTTCCTTTTCCTTCACGCGAGCTTCTCTTGCAGTCGCTCTCGCTTTTTTCGCGACTTCTTCCGCCTTATCGGCAACTTTTTCCGACACTTTGCCTTTCAGCTCTTCGGCGTCTTCTCCGAGTTTTTCATATTTTTCTTGAATTTTCTCTTTGACGACCTGCGCTTTTTCTTTGATGACTCCGCCTGCTTCAACGGCAAACTCTTTTACCTTTTCGGCGCCCTTGACGGTGGCGTCCTTGATGCATTCGCGCGTCTCTTCTCCCGATTTTGGTGCAAATAAAATCCCGAGGAGTGCCCCGCCTAGAAGTCCCAACGTGACTCCGGTGGCAACTTGGCAATTCTTCTTACGCCTATTTGCTCCTGTAAATACTCCAACAATTTCATCAAAAAGCATAGTGAACCATTTCCTTTCCTGTAAATTGTCCTCCAAAAAAAGAGTCCATAGATTTCCTGTACGTTATAAATAAACGTGCAGGAAACTAATTATAACATAGACATTCATGCAAACCGCACGAACCAATATGCGATAATCTACTGATTCGCGGGACTAATCTTCTTCTGGCGTATCGTCCTCGGACGTCTCGCCTACAGGGAGATCTGCGTCTTCCTGTTGTGCCGCGCGCCATTTTCTCATACCCGCTTGGTACATATACGACGCGACAATGACAAGAAGGCAAACGATAAGTCCGGTATCGATCAACGCGTTGACCAGTTTAGCATTCATGGGGACGAGTCTTGACGCCAAGATCAGACCGATCCCGACAAGGTAACCCATCCTGCTGATTGAACCGAGCAGGACGAGCTTCATGCCGACCTTTCTCTCGACGTCCATGCGCACCTGTAAAAAATAATAAACCAGAAGCCCAATTATCATAGGCACGAGCCACAGCAAGCCAATCAGCGGACTACTCATAAACGGCTGATAACGGAACGCAAACAAAAACACTATACAGACCGCGCCGTAACCGATCATGACATACCGAAATCGTTTAATTTTCACTGGGTCCACGCGATCCTCCCTTCATTCTCCCAAGCGAATTGTCGCACCTCCCTAGAAACTTTCGTTCGAGATCTCCACTGTGACGCCGTCAAAACAGGCAAGTGCCGGGACGAGCGTCGTGGACGGATCACGCCCGAAATAGCTTGACGAGGATCCGTAGGGAACAAGCTCTTTTGACAGCCATACGAGCTTGTCGCCGAACAGCTGATCGAGGCGTTCCGTAAAACGCACATTGTAAGGCAACGTGATTGTTCCATCGCGCTTCAGATAAAGCGCGCCGAAACGTGAAACGCCTGTAACGAGCCCTTCCGTCGGATTGACAATGTTGGCGTAATGGAGATACGGAACGTAGAGAATATCGCGATCGCGCGGGAGACAGGCAAAATCCTGAATCAATGTCGTATCGACATCACCGCCCTGCAGCGCGATCGACAGATTCGACACGTCATGCCCCGTCGCCGTGCCTCCGAACTCGTCCGCCGTCTGTTGCGACCAGAGAAAGCCGGTCAAGACGCCGCGGTCGAAGATGGCGCGCTTTTCTCTTCTTCGCCCGAACGCATCGACGGGCGAAGGAAACGTCGCGAGCATGCTCGGATCTTCGACAAGTGTGAACTGTTCCGACAACACTTTCTTCCCGACGTCATCTTCCTTGAACGCGGATAATCCGCGTTTCAATGTGGAGGCTGAATAGCCGACCCATCCGAGGAAACTGAGGTACTCCGCCGTCGCGGCAGGACCGAGCACGACACGGTAAGGTCCCTCGGGAAGTCTCTCCTCCGGCAACGTCGTATACAGTTCGACGAGCCACGAGAGTCTATCATGGAGAGCCTTCGCGTCGAGATCGCGCTTGTGACTGACGAACTGCTCCGCGTTCACCTCCCATTTGCGCTTTTCCGATGAAAGGACGAGCGTGATGCCGATATCCGTTTTCCGCGAGAAGACGACCTCCGGCGTTTCCGTCGAGATCGATGCGTATGTGGCGACACCGGACGAGAAATTCCCGGACAACAGAATGTCGTCCGTCTCAAGACCCTTCGTCGCCTCATTGACGAAAGCGATGATGTCTTCGTTCGGTAGAGCTTCGACCTCGGGATCATACGTCTCCTCGAAAACAGACGTCTTTTCGATCGACGGCAACGTAGGCTGATACGTGAGCGGCGTGGCAAATGCCAGCATTTCGATCGCTTTATCGATCGTCGCTTTTATCGTATCGAGATCGTTCTCGTCGACGATCAGCGTCGTCGAGGCGCTCTTGTGATCGCCATAGACTGTAACTTCCAGAATCGTCAGATGCTCATTCGTGTTGAGCGAGATGGTCGAGTTGGCGTATCGTACGAGATGGCTATCCTCCGCTTTCCATTCCAGATGCGCTCTTGCGCCCTGAGCGAGCGCGTACTCGCGCAGTGTTCTCAGTTTCGAAAAAATTTCATGTGACGCCATCTTACTCACCTACCTTTACGTGATCGAAACGGCACACGGGGACGCCGTGTCCCAGATGCATGATCTGACCCGGCGCGCCTTTGCCGCAATTATCTACATATTGAACTTCCCACGTCGACTCGTCACCCACCGCTGTCAATGATCGGTAGAAATCGAGCGTCATGCCGCTGTACGCGCAGTTCTTGACGACGCCTTTACGCTCGCCATCCTCGACGAGCCATCCAATATCGGTCGAGAAATGGAACTGTTCACGGTTGGAACCGATCGACCAGCTCTTTTCACCGGAAAGGATGACGCCGCGCTCAGTATTGCGGATGATGTCCTCAAGCGTCCCGTCCTGACCGGGATCGATGTTGATGTTCGTCATGCGCTCAATCGGTGTCCGGTAGAACGCACACGCGCGGCACGTGCCGCCAGATCCGTCAAAGATTTGACGCCCCGCGCGCTCATTCGCTTCTGTCACCATTTGCCGCGACGTGATCGCACCGACGAGAATGCCGTTCTCGATGAGCATCCTGTTTTGAGCGGCGACACCGTCATCATCAAAACCGAAACTTCCGGGCGAATTGATCAAGGTCGCATCGGCGCGCGCATTCAATTTCGATGAACCGTACTGAAGTGAGCCGAAATCATCGAGGCGGACGAACGAGCCGCCTGCGAACGACAGCTCATACCCCAGAATGCGGTCGAGCTCGAGCGCGTGCCCGATCGTCTCGTGTACCTGCAGGAACATCATGTCGGGCATCAGAATGACGGACATACGACCCTCGGGGCATTTCGGCGCCTCGACCGACTGTCGCATTTCCGCGACGATACGATCTGCCTGCTCTTTCCAATGGTCACGATCCATCGTCTCCCAACCGCGCGTCTCGCCTCGACGGGGCGGTTGATACTTTCGACCCTGCATCATGCCGGTTTCGTCGAAGGAGGCGACGTGAATGCTCGGGAATATTTCGACGATATGTTTTTCGATCTCGGCACCTTCCGAATCGTAATAGTGGATCGTATTGCGAATCGTGCGGAGCATGACCCGGCGTTGCATGACGCCGTCTTGGTTGATGTAACCGTCGAGCTCACGCATCATCGCGATTTGTTCCGCCATCGGCACCTCGAACGGGTCGACGGCACACGGGCTTTCAAAGCGACCCGACAACACGTCCTTGTCGGCGAGTCGTATCGGGCGTTTCACTTTTGTTGATGCTGCAGAGGCGTTAGCGAACGCTCGGTCGAAAGTTTCCTCGGGCGAAAACATATTTGATGAGGCGGCAAAGCCCCAGGCTCCGCCGACAAGTACACGAACGCCGAACCCGCTCTCTTCCGACCGGTTAAACGCGAGGAAATTCCCGTTCCACATTAGCTTGAAATCTTCCTCGTGCTTCGGATAATAGCGAACGTCGGCGTAGTCGGCGCCTCGTGCCATCAATCGTTTGACCTGACTTTTCCAGTCTACAGACATAGTTTTCAACTCCTTTGTTTTAAAGTAGATCCTCTTCTTTTCGTCTTGACGACAATCACAGTTTAACAAAGATACAACTCGCTTGACACAATTTCTTTATCGCAGTTCAATGACACGACAAAACACGTTGTGGTCGATCGTGTTATAATTCGTGTGTTATGCTTCGTAAACGCTTTCAACGGACAGAGCGCTGGCAACGCGTCAGTGTCGCGTTTTTAGGTGGACAGGCCATTTCCCTTGTCGGGTCGGGGCTCGTTCAGTTCGCCATTATCTGGTACGTCACACTCAGGGCGAACTCCGGCACGTCGATGATGATCATCACGCTCGCCTCCTTCATTCCGCAGTTGCTGATCGCTCCTTTTTCCGGTGTTTGGGCCGATCGTTACGATAGGCGATGGCTCGTCATCCTGTCGGATGGCGGAATCGCTCTCGCTACGCTTGCGCTCGCGATCCTCTTTCTGCTCGGTTACGACCATGTCTGGTTCATCTACGTGGCTGCTATCATCCGCTCATTAGGCGGCGGTATTCAGGGACCGGCGACTAACGCGCTCATCCCTCAGATTACCCCGAGAAAAGACCTGCTCCGCGTTAACGGCGTTAACAGTACAATCAACAATGTCTCTTCGCTCCTCTCTCCGATTCTCGGCGGTGCGCTCTTGTCGTTATTCCCTCTCTGGGTCGTCTTCATGATCGACGTCGTCACAGCAACTATTTCAAACATCATCCTATTCTTCCTGCCCATTCCGAGTCACAAGACGGGCAAGGTCGTTACGGCGCTCGGCGTCGAACCGAAACTACGTGAAGGTGAATCGTGGGGCTTCCCAAGTGTCGAAGATGAAATACCGGCAGACGAAAAGGCCTCCGATGACGAAATTGTTGAACTCGTAACGCCGGAGACGATCGGCAAACAATTCCGCCAAGGCTTCGCCTATGTCAGAAGACACCGTTCGATCCGAAATCTCATGTTGACGTACGCGCTCTTCATGGTGCTACTCGCACCCATCGTCATCCTTACGCCGCTTTTCATCCGGCGCAATTTCGGTGAAGAGGCGTGGCTCATTGCCGCAATACAGACGGCGCTGTTCGCCGGTATGGCCGCGGGCGGCTTGATCGTTTCGATACGCGGCAAATTCCGGAGTCACTTGCAGGTCGTCCGAGGCTCGGGATTCCTTGTCGCCGGTTGCACGCTCATCTTGGCGATCATGGGCATGACGGCATTGCCGCCCTTCTCCTTTTTTGCGATCCTTGCCTTTGCGCTCGGCGTCATCGTCCCGTTCTATACGACGGCCGTCACGACGTTGTTCCAACAGAACGTTGAACGCTCGTACCACGGGCGTGTCTTTTCCTTACTCTATATGATCGGCTCCGCGGCAATCCCGCTCGGCACTGTCCTGTTCGGTCCGATCGCCGACCTCTTCGACATTGCACATATTTTGCTCGGCACCTCGGCCGCCCAGTTGCTTCTCCTATTGACGACATTTAAGACAGTGCCTACGAGTTTCGAGTCGGGCGTACTGGTCATGGAAGAAGAGGCGAAAGACGACGAAGTCGATATCCAAGACGCGAACAATTTCTCACAATAGTCGCTCGCTCCATTTTCCCGGAGATTTAGCCGACAAGATTAACAACTTAAACCCTATGTTAAGGGCATTTCATCCCCTTATTGTAAATCGCGCAGATGACACATATTTGTTATACTTACGAACGGATCAAAACAGATCGAATGCTAAATCAATTTTGTCTATCAAAACAGGAGGAAACAATACACATGACAGAACTTTGGATTGAGTCAATAAGGGCAAGAGAAATTTTAGATTCCCGCGGGAATCCGACAGTTGAAGCAGAAGTCTACACCATGGACGGATCTTTCGGACGTGCTGCCGTCCCTTCAGGTGCATCGACAGGTGCCTATGAGGCCGTTGAACTTCGCGACGGCGACAAGAACCGTTACCTCGGCAAGGGCGTCCAAAAAGCGGTCGACAACGTCAATTACACGATCGCGCCTAACATGATCGGCATGAACGTTTACGACCAGGTCGAGATCGACCGCACGCTGATCGAGCTCGACGGTACCGACAACAAAGCGAACCTCGGCGCGAACGCCACGCTAGCAGTTTCGCTCGCCTGTGCGAAAGCCGCCGCCGACTCCCTCAACTTGCCGCTGTGGAAATATCTCGGCGGTATCCGCGCTCACGTGCTGCCTGTCCCGATGATGAACGTCATCAACGGCGGCAAGCATGCCGACAACAGCGTCAACCTTCAGGAATTCATGATCATGCCCGTCGGCGCGCCTTCGTTCAAAGAAGCGCTCCGTTGGTGCACTGAAGTCTTCCACACGCTGAGAGGCCTCTTAAAGAAAGAAGGTTACTCGACGGCCGTCGGCGACGAGGGCGGTTTCGCGCCGGACCTCAAGAGCGACGAAGAAGCACTGCAATGGCTCGTTCGCGCGATTGAAGAGGCCGGCTACAAGCCCGGCGACGACTTCTTTATCGCCATGGACCCTGCCTGCACCGAGCTCTACGAAGAAGCGAAAGCGCAAGGCAAAGAAGGTTATCTGTTCTGGAAGACGGGCGAGTTCAAGACGACCGACGAAATGATCGACTACTATGCGGAACTCTGCGACAAGTATCCGATCATCTCGCTTGAAGATGGACTCGCAGAGGACGATTGGGAAGGCTGGGTCAAGCTGAACGAGCGTATTGGCGACCGCGTCCAACTCGTCGGCGACGACCTGTTCGTCACGAACACAGAACGTCTGGCGCGCGGACTCGACGAGAATGCCGCCAACTCCATCCTGATCAAGCTGAACCAGATCGGCACCTTGACCGAGACGTTCGACGCCATCGATATGGCACAAGGCAGCGGCTGGACCGCCGTCGTCTCGCACCGCTCCGGTGAAACGGAAGACGTCACCATCGCTGACATCGTCGTCGCCATGGGGACGGGGCAGATCAAGACAGGCGCGCCGTCGCGCACAGACCGCGTGGCGAAGTACAACCAACTGCTCCGCATTGAAGAGCAACTTGGAGAAGGCGCCGTCTACGCCGGTTGGGAAGCGTTCAACCTCGATCGGTAAGAGCGATCGTCCTACGGACAGAAAATGACGAAGAACGAAGATGTCCCGTCAAATATGGCGGGACATCGTTTTCATCTCAAGAAATATGACGAGCTTGTGAGACTCCCAATGATTCGACCGGCGAGGGATACCCGTCACGCATTCGACGTGTCGGTTCAGTCAGTTATCGATTGCATCGCTTACCTTGCGGAGAGCCAAGCCTGCCGATGCTTCAGCAGATAAATCCGCCGTCGACTCCGAGCACCTGACCCGTAATAAAAGACGCCTTATCTGACACGAGGAACGCGACTGCTTCCGCAACTTCCTCCGGTCGACCAATTCGCTGAAGCGGCGTCTGAGCGATTAAATCCTGACGTTCCTCTTCTGTCAGCCCATCGAGCATTCTCGTATCGATCACGCCCGGAGAGACGGCATTGACACGCACACCGGCAGGTGCAACTTCCCGGGCGAGCGCCCGCGTCAATCCGATCAGCCCGGATTTACTTGCGGAATAGGCGGCTTCGCATGAAGCGCCCACAGCACCCCACATGGATGAAACATTGACGATGCTCCCGGAACCCGCACGAATCATATTCGGCAGAACGGCTCTGCACAAAAGATAACTCGATTTCAAATTCGTATTTAATACGCGATCCCACGTTTCTTCAGTCGTCTCCGTCAACAGACCCCACGCACTGACGCCGGCGTTGTTGACCAAGACATCAATCCGATTGCATTCGAGCAGTGCGCTCGCGACCATGCGGCGGACATCTGAAGGACTTGCGATATCGGCACGCAGAAGTGCCGCTTGACACCCATCCCGTTCGAGCATGGCGACGAGATCTAGCGCCTCGTCCTCGGAATGAAAATAGTTGACGAAAACATGGTAACCGTCACGCGCCAACACTTTCGAGATCGCGCGCCCGATACCGCGCGCACCACCCGTCACAAGAGCCGTTTTCACTTTATTATTATCCAAAATCAATACACCTCCCGTCGCAAAGCAAATGCGAAGATGTTTCTTATTGTACAACACGATACAACACGGAAAGGCATCAATATCTCGATCGCGCACGACCATCTAGGCAGAAAAAACAGGCGCGCATCCTGCGGTTGCGAATAGGGCGAGACGTGTTATAATGGTCGGTGCACCGACAGCGACTTGTCGTTGCGGAAAACAAAGATTAACAGACGGAGAAGTACCCAAGAGGTCGAAGGGGACGGTTTGCTAAACCGTTAGTGGGGGCAACTCCAGCGAGGGTTCAAATCCCTCCTTCTCCGCCACAATTTGTCCCGAAACGCCGTCATACCAGGCGTTTTGGGACTTTTTTGTGCCCGAAAAAGCGTGTAATTTTTTCCTTTTTTGGAAGGGGTAATAAGGATCTAATGAGACTAAGGGAAAGTTCCGAAAACTGGGAAAAAAGCGGGTTAAAAATGAAAAACGGAGGAATCTTTTCCGCTATTGAACCAGTCTGCAGAGCTCATACATGCGTTTCTTGTCGCTGAACAGATCGAAAAGCGC
>JAAZKT010000125.1 GCA_012799695.1 Clostridiaceae bacterium | reverse complement strand
CCCGATGATCCCTAGTAGACGCGGTACAACGATTGCTTTTAAGAAAGGTGGATCTTCCGTGAATAAGATGAAAAAAATATGTTCCTTGTTGCTCTTTGTCGTATTGCTGCTGAGTGTGCTTGCTCAGCCCGTGCTGGCCGAAAAGCCCGGTGATGAGTGCGTCATTGTGGTTCCTTTTAAAGCCCCTGACGATATCAAGCATCTGAAAGTTATCAGCGTGAAATATTCGCTGTCATCGGGGCTTACTTTTGTATCCGCTTCCAGTGATGCATTGATCACGATCGACGAAAAGAGCGAACCCGGTTTCTTCATGGGTCTTGCTCAGGATCTGGGAGAACCCGCGTTTCAAACAGGCCTTACCCAAGGCGAGTTGATAATCAGAGTCAAGATTAATGACAATGCCACCAACAGAGAAACAGTCAACGTGACCAACATGGTGGGCGCTACGTATGTTGACGGCTATCGCAAAGTCAGCATAGGCACCCCCCAGGAGCACGTGATTTCCGTAGATGTGCCCAAAAGTGGCGAGTCAGGAGACCCGGAAGATAACGAGACAGTACCGGAGGACGGGGAAGGAGCCGAGACAATACAACCAGATTCCGAGGCTCGAAAAGCCGCCAAGACAGTACAACCCGGCGATGTGGTGTCCATCGATATTCCGTTTGACGCTAACGAGCCCTTGTATATACTCTCAATGCACTATAGGATGACGCCCGGCCTCGCTTTTGTGTCTGCCGCCAGTTTCGATAATACACAACTGACATTTTATGATGTAACTGATAAATATCTCCATGCACTATCAGGATCTGTTCAAGGCGTCACCTCCGGCTACGTAAGGGTCAATGTAAAGGTCAATAGCGATGTTGCCGGCGAACAAGTGTTCTCCGCATACAATATTGTTAGTTATGACCTTAATGACGGCAGGGAATTTCGACTGTGCGATCACAAGGAGTGGGTATTCAACGTTGAGGACACTGCCGCCACCGAGACCGAGTCGAAGCAGAGTTTTCCGAAAACGGGCGAGAGTAGCGGGTATTATTCATGGTTATCGTTACTGCTCATATCCGCGGGCGGCTTATTCTTACTTGCCCGCAGGAGAAAGATATCGCAACAGAGAGACTAGATAAGAACTGTACTGCTGTGCTGTATTACAAGCAAAATGTAAGGGGAGCCGTTACCTTTTGGCTCCTCTTTTCAATAGGCACGCCTCCAGTTTTTCATTTCTTTCAATCGCCTGAATTTCTCATTTAGACGAGACAAGTCCGGTACGCGTGCTGGATGCTTTTGTCGACGGTTTAGACTTAGAGGCTCTGTCATTTACGCGCAGTATGCCCGCCTCGACAGGACGTCCCGGCTATGACCCTAGGGATTTATTGAAACTTTACGTCTATGGTTACGCCAACCAGATACGCAGCAGTCGTCGCCTGATGCGCGAGTGTCGTCGCAATCTGGAAGTGATCTTTCTATTGCGCGGTTTAGTCCCTGATTTTCGTACGATTGCCGACTTTCGCAAAGAGAATGCCGAGGCGTTAAAACGCGTATTTCAAGTGTTCACGAAAGTGTGCGTGGAGCTTGATTTATATAAGCAAGTACTCCTAGCTGTTGACGGAACCAAAGTCCGTGCCGTGAACAGCAAGTCGAACTGTTATACGACGGATGTCCTGCTCAAGAAGATCGCGACAATCGACGCGCATATTAGCAACTACATGGCGACTATGGATGAGTTGGATCAAACGGAGGAGGATGAGTCGTCGTGTATACGCGAGCGTCTTCAAGAGATTTTGGATGACTTTCATGCTCGCAAGGAGCGATATTGCCTCATGAACGGCAACATCCCGCATGTCGCATTGAAATATGACAAGGAGGCCCGCGTGTTTAGCTTGCCGTATAGGGAAGCTGACATCACCGATACCTTGCGTGCTCGAACCGATCCCGAGGCGATCCGGACGTGCCTTCACGCCGGCGTTCTTCCTTTGGCGT
>JAAZKT010000027.1 GCA_012799695.1 Clostridiaceae bacterium | reverse complement strand
TTTTGAGACCCCCCTTTTGTGTACGTTACAGTAAAAATTGATTGGTATCGCTCGTGAGTTTCACGCGTTCAAGAAGTAATAAACGCCCATTTTGGCGATGCCGGATTATTTTTTATTTAGCGAGTTTGATTCTCAACTGTTTCAACATATCGGCAGTCATGGCGGCGAGGTCGTAATCGGGCTTCCAATCCCATTCGTCACGCGCACAGCTGTCATCCATTGAATTGGGCCAGGAGTCTGCGATCGCTTGACGAACGGGGTCGACGTTGTAGGAGAGCTCGAAGTCGGGAAGATGCTTCTTAATTTCCTTTTCCATATCTTCCGGGGCGAAGCTCATCGCCGCGATGTTGAAAGCATTCCGATGGATGAGACGATCGGGATTGGCTTCGAGCAGCAAGGTGAACGCCTTCAGGCAATCGGGCATATACATCATGTCCATTTTCGTTCCGGCCGCGATGTAGCTTTCGTAGCGGTTATATCGGATCGCGTCGTAGTAAATGTGAACGGCGTAATCCGTCGTGCCGCCGCCGGGCAATGCTTCGTGGGAGATTAAACCCGGGAGTCGTACGCCGCGCGTATCGACACCGAATCGCGTGTAGTAGTAATCGCAGAGCAATTCACCTGCCACTTTCGTGACGCCGTAGATCGTGTTCGGACGTTGGATCGTGTCTTGAGGCGTGTTATCTGGCGGTGTGGAAGGACCGAAAGCTGCGATGGAGCTCGGCGTAAAGACTTGCATGTCGTTCTCCCTAGCGACTTCAAGAACGTTGTAGAGCCCATTCAGGTTGACGTTGAACGCGTGTTGCGGCTTTACCTCGCCGACGGCGGACAGTATCGCTGCCAGATGGACGATGGTGTCGATTTTGTATTTATTACATATTTCCGCCAATCGATTGGCGTCGAGGACATCGAGCAATTCGAACGGTCCTCCGTCGATGACTTCAGGAAAATCTTTTTTTGTGCGATTGGAGGCGACGACATTTTCGTCACCGTATTCTTTGCGAAAATGCAGTGTTAATTCCGTGCCGATTTGACCGAGACAGCCGGTCAATAAAATCTTTCTCATAACTCCCCTCATTCCTTACCTATCGGTGTGTAAAATACGTTAGAGTGCAAAACGTGGTATATAAGTGCGTTTTCTATACAATCTTATCACAGTCAAGAGGGTGCTTGCGAATGAATAATCGGGTTGCGATTGTATACAAAAATCGTATATAATGACTTAGCGATCGTCGCATCAGCATTTTCAGATATGCATCCCATGTGGAGACACGGCGATTGCAACTTGACAATTCAATGACAATAGAGGAGCAATGGATGGGTAAACACGGCGTCCAACCCGGGCCGGGGTCGTGTTGAAGTGTCCGTTGCCGAAGGGAGACGCGGCGGCCCGCCCCTCGACCCTGGTAAGCCGGACAAAGGACGGTTTACTGTCATGCTTAAGCATGGAGCGCTATGCGGTTTTATAGACAGCGGCGCTTTATTTTTTTGAGGAAAGAATGACGAAGCAAAGGAGTGACGAGATGGAAGCGATGATACGTGTACGAATCGGTGCGGGAGACGCTCATTATGGAGGTCAGCTTGTTGACGGTGCCCATATGCTGAAATTGTTCGGCGACGTGGCGACGGAGCTGTTGATTCGGCGGGATGGAGACGAGGGACTCTTCCGGGCGTATGACAGCGTGGACTTTCTCGCGCCTGTCCGTGCCGGCGATTTTATTGAGGCGAGAGGCCGAATCCTTGAGGAAGGGAACAGCTCGCGTCGCATGGAGTTTGAAGCGTGGAAAGTGATTGCGCCGAGACCCGATATCTCCGAATCGGCGGCAGACGTGTTGGATGAACCCGTCCTCGTCTGCAAGGCGACGGGTACTTGTATTACACCTAAAGCAAATCAAAGAAAATAAAAGAGGGGGATTGTTCATGTCAAAAATTATCATCACGGCGGCAAT
>JAAZKT010000026.1 GCA_012799695.1 Clostridiaceae bacterium | reverse complement strand
TTAACGAGCTCGCGCACCTTGTCGGCGTCAGCGAGAAAACTGACTAGCGGCTTGCCCCAAACGGCAAAAGCAACCGCCGGCCCGACGATCATCAGAGTGATAAGCGTAACGGCGAGAATTCGTTGAAAAAGGCGCCGTCTGCGAGCGGCGAGCAAAGTCCCCGCGTTTTTGAAATCGTTCTCTTGCTTCATCTACAGTCGTTCTCGAATCTTTCCGTCATCTCTTCGCTTTACATGAAAAAGCGCAAGATAATACTTGCGCCTTTTGTTAACCACTACGTGTCGCTAAACTCGTTCGATCATTACAGCGTCTGCTGTGCAATGCCGGCAATGTTGGACAGGACCCAGTCGAACTCAGTTGCCGTCACCATCGAGTGGCAGTAGCTACAACGCGCTGATTGCGTCAAGTCGATCGGCGCGCCGCAGTGCGGACAATTACGACTCAATTCAGTCTTGCCGCTCTCATCGGTCGGCGCGGGCGTCTGGACGCCTCTCGTGCGGATCATCGTCCACTCATACGTCATGAACTTCTCACGGTTAGGATCGCCGGACACCACCTTGCCCGTCGCCTCCTCGATCGTATAATCAACGATCCGTGTCGTCAGACGGAGTTTCAGGTTGTCGTGTTGCTCATCTTGATAGAACTCGTTGAGCGCGACATTCATGACGGCAATACGCTCAATGCGGTTAACGTATCCACGATTAACAAGATCCTGTAGTTGACGCGCCATCTGGCTGTAGAGATCGTCCGTCATGCGAGCGCGCATAGGCTCCCAATCACGATGCTCCCACGCATGCTGCATTTCGGTATACAAATTGGCGACCTTCTCGCGCATCTCGGCTTCCGTGAAGAACGGATCGATCGCGCGAACTTTGTTGGCAATGTTGGCAGAATGCTCCGGCGAAATCTGTCGTGTCGTCGGCGTAACGGTTCCTGTGCCGCCAAACTTGCCACCGCCCTTTTTCCGAAGGATCGTGATGACGATAAAAATAACAACAGCGATAATCGCTATCATGGGAGTAGACCCAGTGAAAAAAAACGTACCGCCGCCATCGTAATCGCTGTCCCAGCCGCCACCGTCCCAGCCGCCTGGATCGAAGTCAAAATCACTGTCGCCGCCGATATTGCCGGCATCGAGCGGGGCAGGAATCATACGCATTTCGGCAAATACGACTGCGCTAAATCCGATCAGCATTCCAATCAGCATCGCGAGCGCAATCAGGAACACGAGCACACGCTTCAATGTTTTATTCATACAGGCTGCCGTCCTTCACACGTTTTTCCGCTACGTCGGGATAACCGCAAACAATGAAAAACTCTGCGGAATGACCATCAACGACACGTTCCTCTTTTCATCACTATACCATGTATAGAGAGAGAAATAGAACATCGGAGGCGTCTTAAATGACGCGCTCCGACATGATAATTTCAACTTCTTCGGGGTTGAGTCCGACCATCGCCTCTCCGAGATTCTCCGAGATATGCGCCAGACGATCGGGATCATCGTAGTGCTCGCACGCTTCGACAATCGCCTTCGCGCGCTTGATGGGATCTCCTGACTTGAAAATGCCCGAGCCGACAAAGACGCCCTCCGCTCCGAGCTGTCGCATGAGAGCGGCATCCGCCGGTGTCGCGATGCCGCCGGCTGAGAAGTTCGGCACGGGGAGTTTCCCGTGTTCGTGGACGTAAAGGAGCAGGTCGATCGGCACCGCTAAATCGCGCGCCATGACGAAGAGCTCATCTTCGCGAAGCGAAACGGCCTCTCTGATTTCTCCCGCAATTTGACGCATATGTGTGACTGCTTGGACGATATCGCCCGTACCGGGCTCGCCCTTTGTCCTGATCATCAGAGCGCCTTCCGAAATACGACGCAGCGCCTCATCGAGCCCTCGCGCGCCGCAAACAAACGGTACGCGGAACTTGCGTTTATCGATGTGATGCAACTCGTCCGCAGGTGTCAACACTTCGCTTTCGTCGACGAAATCGACGCCGATTGCTTCCAGAATCTGCGCCTCGACGAAATGACCGATACGAACCTTTGCCATAACGGGAATTTTCACGGCTGCCATAATTGACTTCACCATACCTGGATCACTCATGCGCGACACGCCGCCGGCCGCTCTGATATCGGCAGGCACGCGCTCAAGAGCCATAACCGCAACGGCACCGGCTTCCTCTGCAATAACCGCCTGTTCAACATTGACGACATCCATAATGACGCCGCCTACGAGCTTACCGGCCAGTTCCCGATCAAATTTCTTCATTAGATATTTTCCCTCCATGCAAAAATCGTAATAAGACAGTGTATTCGCGGGAAAAAGGGGCAAGATACCCGTGCCCCGCCCATGCTTTCGTCCATTTTTCTTGACCAGCCATAGTATACGACGACCCCCTTGAGAACGCAAGAACACTTGACGTTCGGCACAAATGCAACA
>JAAZKT010000025.1 GCA_012799695.1 Clostridiaceae bacterium | reverse complement strand
TTGATAACTGGTTCCTCGCTGCAGAAGCGATGTGCTCTCCGGCTGCCCGTCGATTCTCTTGTCCCAAAGATCTACACGACGGAAGGGCTTTCGGATGTCGGCAACAATCATCAAATAGCCGACGGAAAAGACGAGAAACGTCGTAAGCCGCCAGTGCGAAAGCGTATCATTCAGCAGATGTTTCTGTTCAACGAGGAGCAAGATAAAGATAAGCACAACGCCTGCAGTGATCGTTTTCATTTTAGGAGCAAGCTCGTCTCCTACCGCTTGATACGCCATGGCAAGCACAAGAAAAACGAATACGAAAGCGTAGCGGAAATCGAGTGAGTTCGGGTAGTGGGCTCCATGCCACAGGAAGCTCAGGGTGCGAGATTGAAAAGAGAAAAACAAGAACGCGAGTAGCGCGCCGTATGCGAGGCGCACCGTCCGCGGCCGTTTTTTATCGGCAAAAAACGCCGGTAGCAGGAGAAGCGCCGCTATGCCTGCATAAATGTTCGGTAGCCCCGACATAATGTTCGGACTGCGAAGCGGAGTCATTCTGCCGAGCGTATCCAAAAACGCTTGCGTGAACGTAAAGCCCCTAGGGAAGGCGTCATTCGCGGCCGAAGTGATTGCCAACGCCTTTGCTGTCGGCCACAATACGACACCTGCGAGAAGCGCCGACAGCACGGAGAAACCGGCGAATTTACCAAACGCGACCAACGGCTCGGACCAACGCGACTTAACTTCATATCGCGACAATGGCCGTTTGAACTGAACTCGTAGCACGAAATAGTAGAAGAACAGATAAACGCACCCGAAGAAGGCGGTGTAATAATTCGTCACCAGCATGAGTGTCAGACTGAAGACGAAAAGCCGCGCTTTACCGTCGCGCACGAGTTGCACCAGTCCCAATGCCGCAAGAGGGAACCACACGAGCGTATCGAGCCACATGATATTCCAGCTATAAGCGTATACCCATGCCGACAATGCATAGAAGGAGCCGAAGAGAGACGCCAACGGGTCGCTTTTGCGGAATGCCCCGCACAGAAACTCGCGGAAAAACAGACTTGAAAAGCCGATTTTCAGGAGCGTCAAGAGCATGACGGCTTCCGTGATGTTCTGATCCGGGAAGAAAATGGTGAGAATGTTCAACGGGCTGGCGACGTAATATGTAAACAAGCTATAAAAATTGACGCCCAAGCCGCCCGCCCACGAATAGAATAGCGTGTCGCCAGAGAGGATTTTCCTTTTTAATTCTAGGAGAAACGGTGCGTATTGGTGATATAGATCGTATGCCAAGAGGTGGCGATTTCCGACCGGCCAGAGACCATGTGCCGCGAACCCGATGTAGAACGCGAGAACAGGGAGGAGAAACGCCAACAGGCGTTGCTTTCGCTCTGTCGCCCGCTCTCGCTCCTCGAGCAACGTCCCTTTTCGGCGGTTTGCCGAACGTTTCTTCAGAAGTTCCCACATGATTTTTGTCTCCCGTGCTGTCAAGTAGTCTCTCTGTCTCACGCGCCGATGACGCGTGTGGGCATGCTGTCGATTGCTGGACTCCGTCTAGCTTGCGAACCGGACCTTACTCTCTCGTCAACAATTCAAGGAGTCGATCCAATTCATCCGCTGAATGGTAGCGTATGACAATGCTCCCACGCCCTGTCTTATGATCCTGAATCGTGACTTTCGTGCCGAGCGAGCGGCGTAGCTGTTCTTCTACGGAACGGACATGGAGGTCTTTGCGTTCATCGTCCGGTGTGCGCGGTACCGGCGGCGCGGGCGGCGCATTGATTTCCTTGACTAAGCGCTCCGTGTCGCGGACGCTTAACTGTTTTGCGAGGACCACCGCGGCGGCGTTACTTTGAGCGCTCGCGTCGGACAACGCCAACAATGCACGCGCATGTCCCGACGATAACTCACCGCGACGCACCATATCACGTATATTCTCCGGCAGATTGAGCAGTCTCAGCGTATTCGTGACGGCAGAACGACTCCTGCCGATCGCTGTCGCCAAGCTTTCCTGCGTCATATCGTATTGTTTGATCAACTGATCGAATGCGACGGCTTCTTCGATGGTGTTCAGGTCTTGACGAACCACGTTGTCAATCAGGGCTTGACGCTGCGCTTCCGCGTCCGTTAATTCGCGAATAATTGCGGGGATCGTTTGCAGACCGGCGGCGCGGGCGGCGCGCCAGCGGCGCTCTCCCGCCACGATCATGTAGCGGTCGGAAGACGAAGTCGGTGTCACGATGATGGGCGAGATAACGCCTTGGTCGCGAATGGATTCCGTCAATTCGTCGAGGCGGTCCTTATCAAAATCCTGTCGTGGCTGTTCGTGGTTGGGCTCCAACCTGTTGATGCTCAACTCGACAATCCGTTCGGACTTTGTCGTTTGTTCTTCTTGGGGCACCGTCTCGAAAAGAGCGCCGAGTCCCTTGCCTAAACCGCGTCTTGATTTCATTTGTGTCATTTCATCATTCATTTTCATCTGCTCCGATCTCTTTCCGTGCGCATGATCTGCCATGCGAGGGGCTTCTGCGCATTATAAGCGCCCGATCGTTCCGTCTTTCCAAGCTTGACTCTCCAGACGCTTCGTCAACTCTTGCGCCAAAAGGCGATATCCGTTCGCGCCTTTTGACCGTTTATCGTATTCGAAAATAGTCGCGCCATAGCTCGGCGCTTCACTTAAGCGCACATTGCGCGGGATGATTGTCTTGAGAAAATCTTCGCGAAAATACCACTCAACTTCGTCGCGCACCTGCTTTGAGAGCTGTGTTCTCGAATCGAACATCGTGATAAAGACGCCCGCGAGTCGCAAGTCGGGATTCGATGATTTGCACACGAGCCCGAGCGTCGTCATGAGCTGCATGAGCCCCTCAAGTGCATAATACTCCGCCTGAACGGGAACTAAAACGGCATCGGCCGCAGTAAGCGCATTCACCGTTAACAGCCCGAGCGACGGCGGACAGTCGATTACGATGTAATTATATCGATCACGGACAGTCGCGATATGGTTTTTTAGCTGTTGTTCACGAGGAAACATCTCAACGAGCTCCAATTCAGCACCGACGAGATTGATGTTCGCGGGGAGAAGGTCAAGCTTAGGCCTCGCCTTGACAAGTACTTGTCCAACGTCTTGCACCTTGCCGACAAGCAGATCGTAGATTGTGTGCGGGAGAGTTTTTTTATCGATGCCTAATCCCGACGTCGTATTCCCCTGAGGATCCATGTCGACGAGAAGTACACGATTTCTTTGCCCCTCTAGAGCCGCCACCAAGTTGATGCACGTCGTCGTCTTGCCGACGCCGCCTTTTTGGTTGGCAACTGCGATCACTACGCTCATAACATTCCTCTTACTACTTGTTTTTCGACTCTTTGGGGAAATCGAACGGTCGGAGTCGATCTACGATTGATAACTCGTTAATTGTACCATGCCCCATTGCGAACATATGTTCTCTATTGTGCAAATAATGCGTCAATTTCTGTCTTTTCCGTCGAAAAAGACGTGACAAAACGGCAGATTCTGCGCCCATCCTTCTGCTTTCCGATGCGTTCAAACACGGCACGCTCTGAGAAATACTTTTCTTCACTATCATCCATCAGAACAAATAGCTGGTTGCTCGTGGGCGGAGTATAGAATTCGAAGTCTCGCACGCTAAACTGCGCAGCCAATGCCGCCGCCATATCATTCTCGTGGCGCCCGATTTCCATGTACAGCCCGTCGCGAAAGAGTTCTCTGAACTGAACGCCCAGTAGTCGCCCCTTCGCAAGCAGTCCGCCTCTTTGCTTCACAAGCGACCTGAAATCACTTTTCAGGCTGTCCTTTATGATCACAACGGCCTCGCCAAAGAGAGCTCCGCATTTTGTGCCGCCGATGGAAAAGACATCTGCGAGCTCTGCGAGTGCGGGCAGGTCGATCTCTGTCTCTTCAATCGCCAAGGCGGAAGCGAGACGCGCGCCGTCCACAAACAACGTCAAGCCCCATCGGTCGGCGACTTGCCTGATCGCCCGCAATTCTTTAAGGTGGTAAACCGTTCCAAGCTCCGTTGTCTGCGAGAGATAGATCATCCCCGGCTGCACCATATGCTCCGCCGTCGGGTCGTCGCGATACGATTGGCAGTAACGATCGATCGCGTCCGCCGACAAGAGACCGTCCTTTGATTCGACAACGAGCACTTTATGACCGGTCGCTTCGATCGCACCCGCTTCATGCACATTGACGTGGCCTGTCTCGGCGGAAATAACTCCCTGCCATGGCTTCAGAGCACCTGCGGCAACGATTAAATTGACCTGTGTCCCGCCGACGAGGAAATGCACGTCGGCGGTCGGGGCACGACATGCATCTTTTATCAGTCCGCGCGCTTCATCGCTGTACCGATCAAGCCCATACCCCGTCGTCCGTTCGTCATTTGTCTTCGACAATGCAGCCAAAATGCGCGGATGACATCCCGTGTTGTAGTCATTTTCAAAAGAAACTCGTTTCGACATGAGCAAACCCTCTTCGCTCTCCATTTTCTCATACGTTCAGCACGGAGATTATTCCTTAAGTGATACTTTTCTCGTGTGTCGCTGTATCGTTATTCTACCAATGAATCGACATGATTACTTGTAAACGATCGAGTGCGCGAGATCAAAATTGTGTTTTCAACGAAAAAGTTTATAGCCGGACAGAGAAAACAAAGTTTTTTCTAAGAGAGGGACTCCTTCCCCGGGGGAATTCGTTTTAGATAAGAAAAAAGCTCCTTCGTACAGCAAAATCGTTTTTGTGAAAGAAAAAACTCCTTCGCAAAGGAAAATCGTTACAAATGAGGAACAAAGACGCTTTCCCCCGGGGAATGTCGTTTTAGTGAGAGATAAGAACTCATCGACTTTCAGCTCGAAAGAGCGGCACATACGTTAATCTGCTGTCGATTCTAGTCGATTCCATCAACTCAATGGAGCGAACCGTCTCGCTAAAAGGCTGGGGAGCCGTGATTGTGATTTTCTCGAGGATTTGGCGCGCAAGCGTCACGTGTGGCTTAAAGGGGCGTGAATCCAGCTCGAAACCGACAGACGCCAAGCCTCTCGAAAGGGCATTCTGTAATTCTTTCAGATCGCGAGTAAGCGCAATGCCTGCCCACCAGAGATCCCCGCCGCGCCTTTCAAAACGACCGATACGCTCGAAAGTCAGTTCGAACGGCGCAAAAATCATCGAAGACAGGATATTTTGAGCTGCGTGGCGCTCTTTCGCGTCGCATTCACCAAGAAATGCGAGCGTCAGATGAAAATTCGCAGGATCAGGAAATCTACCGCGTGGCGCAGAAGAGCGGATTTTTCGCTGTATTTCCGCCAGCCTAAATCGCGTCTCGTCATTAAAATTGATCGCCACAAACAGTCTCATTAACTTTCCTCTCCGTTTGAGTGAGCGAACTGGCTCACAGACAGCATCCAATGTCAGTCTAGCAAACAACTGCGCTCTCTTTCGCATTGACCCTTCGACCAGGCGAGCGATCTGGCTCCGCCAAGCACATGTCTGTTGGTCGGACGATGTGGGCACTCAATAGTGATCAAAGGCTCGCAATGTTTCACGTGAAACATTACGAGCCCGTTGCATTTATTCGAAATAGCCGTTTGGTCGTCAGCGATTCCCACCGCCAAGAGCCTCGGAACGTGTTTCCTAGTGGCAATGGTGTCAGGGTGATTCTTTCCTAACCCGCTACTGGAAATCCCAACGCGTATTTCCTTCCGGTGATTGCTCTTGACGCCAACCCAGCCTTAGCGTGCCACCGCTAGGAGTCCCAAAACGTATTTGCTAGTGGCAATGGTGTCAAGGCGACTCTCTCCCGACCCGTTTCCGGACACCGCGACGAGTGCTTCCGTCTCGTCTATCCAAGAATGGTATGCTCGTCACCATCAATTATCAAGCGTCGCCAACTTCGCGTTAGTACGGATAAACTCGCGACGCGGCTCAACACGATCGCCCATTAGAAGCGTGAAGGTCTCGTCGGCAATCTGCGCGTCGCTCACCGTTACCTGTAAGAGCTTGCGCGCCTCCGGATTCATCGTCGTCTCCCATAATTGATCGGCGTTCATTTCGCCGAGACCCTTGAATCGCTGCATTTTCGGGTTTGCCCACCCTGTTTTCTCTTTTATGCGCTCGACGTCCTCTTCGTCGTAAGCATAATGGCTTACCTTGTCTTGATAGACGCGATAAAGCGGAGGACAGGCGATGTACACATGGCCGGCGTCTACGAGCGGTCGCATATAGCGGAAGAAGAATGTCAGCAACAGCGTTCTGATGTGCGAGCCGTCAACGTCGGCGTCAGCCATCAAGATAATCTTGTGATAGCGGAGTTTCGACAAGTCAAAGTCGTTTCCGATACCTGCGCCCAAGGCCATCACGATCGGCATGAGCTTCTCGTTGTCGAGCACCTTGTCGATACGAGACTTTTCGACGTTAAGCATTTTGCCCCAGAGCGGCAAGATCGCCTGATACTTGCGCTCTCGGCCATTTTTCGCCGTCCCGCCCGCGGAGTCACCCTCAACGATGAACAATTCGCAGAAAGTCGGATCTTTCTCCTGGCAGTCTGCGAGCTTGCCGGGGAGAGCGTTGCTGTCCAGCGCGCTCTTACGGCGCGTCATCTCACGCGCTTTGCGCGCCGCTTCACGCGCCTGCGAGGCCGACACGCCTTTGCTTACGACCGTACGTGCTTCCTGCGGATTCTCCTCAAGGAAATTGAGCAAACTCTCATTGACGGTTGCTTCGACAACTGTGCGTACTTCAGGATTTCCGAGTTTCGTCTTCGTCTGTCCCTCGAACTGCGGATTCTTCAATTTGACGCTGATGATGGCGCACATGCCTTCTCGGATATCTTCTCCCTGCAGATTTTTATCTTTCTCTTTCAGGATGTTGTACTTGCGCGCGTAATCGTTGACCGTTTTCGTCAATGCCGATCGAAAACCGGTCAGATGGGAGCCGCCCTCGATGGTTGCGATATTGTTCGCATAAGAATAGACGTTCTCGTTGTAGGAATCGTTGTATTGGATGGCAACTTCGACAAACACGCCGTCCTGTTCGCCCGAGAAGTAGATGGGCTCCTTGTTGAGAACGGCCTTGTTTCGGTTGAGATATTCGACAAAGGAGATAATGCCGCCTGAATAGTGAAGTTTTTTCACAACCGCCGGCGTCTCGCGTTCATCGATCAACGTAAAGGCAGCCTCGCGATTGAGAAAGGCCATCTCGCGGTAACGCGTGATCATCAAGGCAAAGTCGACCTCCGTCTCGCTGAAAATCTCGGGGTCGGGCTTAAACGTCGTAATCGTCCCTGTTTTATCCGTTTCACCTGTAACCGTCAACGGCGTGACCGTCTCACCTCGTTCAAAACGGATGTGGTGAGACAGGCCGTCACGATTGACGACGACTTCCATCCATTCGGAGAGCGCGTTAACGACTGAAGCGCCTACGCCGTGCAGGCCTCCGGAGAAACTGTACGCATCGCCGCCGAACTTACCTCCGGCATGGAGAATCGTGTGGACGACTTCAACCGTCGGAATCCCGACCGTCGGGTGAATGCCGACGGGAATGCCGATGCCGTTATCCTCGATGCGAATAGAATTGTCAGGAAATACTGTGACCGTGATCGAGTCACAACGGCCAGCGAGCGCCTCGTCAACCGAGTTGGCGACGATTTCATAGATCAGGTGATGCATGCCCCTCGATGTCGTGTCGCCGATGTACATGCTCGGGCGCAATCTGACGGCTTCCAAGCCTTCAAGTACTTGGATATCGCTTTCCTCATATGACCCGCTGGTCGTCGTGTCGAAGATCTGCCCCTCTATTACTGCGGCAGACGCCAGATCTTCAGAAAAATCTTCTGTAAGCGCATGGATGTTATCCGCCAAATTGATCAATTCATCGCCGGAATGGGACGCCTCCACCTTATTGGCAGCATCTTCTTCCGCGCGACGCAATAATTCTTTTAAGCCGTCGCTTTGGATTTCAGAACGCATGTTTGTTTTATCTTTTTCCGTACTCATATTGTCCTTTCAATATAAACCCTGCCCCGTCACACCTTGCGCGCAAAGTCGCTGTCGAAACGGGAGAGAGGAAAATTCTACCCGATGTGAGGATGAGAGAACGAGGGACTTCCTCTGTCATCCAGTCCAGACGATTCGTATCTTCTGCCTGTGCGAGAAACGCAACCGTATCGCTCGAAGGTGAGACCTTCTCAAGATCAAAAATGCCGATGATCCAGTGTGCCGGTATGGAGACGTCGGCTCCTATGTGAATATACATATAGCTCCTTTTCTCATCGCTTTTTGGCACTTTCTCGGCCTATAAAATTATACCACAAAAAGGCGTAAAAGTGTTGATTTCGCACCGTTTGCCGGCACCGCAAGAAATCCGCCAAATGGCTACTGTCACGCGTTTTCAGTGTTTTTAGACACTTCGCTGATCGATGTTCGGACACGAGAAGGTTTGTCCGTGAAAATGCTGATAAAAATGTTAAGAAGCTCAATAAAACAGTTAACCGAAAAGGAGCTTGGTGAGCTGAACGAAACTTCAAAGCAGGTTGCGTCTGCACCCGTCTGCATGTTAACCGAAAGGGCGATTAGCGGGCTGAACGAAACTCCTCATTCCAACGAAGGATCCGAGTCCTTAAACGTTCGTACAGTTCATCTCTGTTTTCAACGGTAATGTCGAATACCTCCGTTTTCGGGTGTGAGCGCACGGCATCTAAAAACTCGGTGCTAAGGTATGCTTTGATCGTAGCCAATACATGTCGGTCGCCGTCAAAACACGACAACGCCGTCTCACAAAAGGTTCTAGCCTCCGTCTCCATAAAACCGAGCTCGTCCATCGCGATAACTGATGATGTTGTCGTATCGTGAAATCCTTCTCGCAAAAACTCAACGCCGACTGTTTCAAAGACATCCAAATTGATCGTCCTATTGCGACCGTCGCAGTCGCCGATGTGGTTGGCGCGACTCATCTTTCGTTCCCGGTCGGTTGGTCTGAATATATAGATCGAGTGAAACCCCTCTTCGTTCCTTGGCGTGCTCCGCGTGAAAAAACCTCTCACAGGCACTTCAATCTCTCGGAGAAGCTTTTCGATAAGCGTCGATTTGCCTACTCCGCGCTGACCGCTGATCACAATATGTCTTTTGTCCATATATTTCTCCTTTGATCGGCAATACTTTTCGATCAATGTGCTTTCCGAGTTGGATCGCTTACGGCGCAACTTTGAGCGTCGAACGTCAACGTCTCCGCTCGGTACCAGCGATCTTGTGCCAATTTACAATCGGCGTTGTCCTTTAGCCCAGAATCAACTCGCTGGCTTTGTCCTTCATTGTGGAATCAACTCACCGGCGTTGCCCTTCTGTTTAGAGTTAACCCTCCGGCGTAGTCCTTCTGTTTAGAGTCAACCCTCCGGCGTTGCCCTTCAGCCTAGTATCGATCTTCCGGCTTGACCGTACCCTTTACAACTTCGTAGTAGAAGATGTTTGAAGTCCATCCGTCTCGTTGTGTCCGGTCGTCCCGCTCGGTGCTCCTATTGTCCTCTCCGCCAGATTCGACCGCGGCATCAATATTCTCAGAGATGAGAATTTGATCGGAAGGGAAAATTTGAGCCGTATCGGTACACGTCAAGAAGACTTGGTGCCCTTGGATCACTTCCATGAGCTTGGACCGGCGCGACTGATCGAGCTCGGACATGACGTCGTCCAGCAAAAGTATCGGTGTCTCGCCCGTCATTTCCGTCAATAACATAAGCTCCGCAATCTTTAGCGAAAGGACGATGGAACGTTGCTGCCCTTGTGACGAAAAGAGACGGGCTTCCACACCGTTTAGTGAGAGCTGCAAATCATCCCTGTGCGGACCGCTCGATGTGCTCCCGCGGAAGATATCGTCGTCTCTGGAGCGCCTGAGACGCTCAAGATACAGCCGCTCGATCGTCTCGCGACTCATCATATCACGGTCGAGACCGCCGAAGCCCCTGTACTGAATATCGAGCTGCTCCTGCGAAGAAGTCAGATGACGTATAGAGAGCGATGCGTATTCGGAAAGTTTCTCCGTAACATCGAGCCTTTTTTTCAGAATAGCGGAAACGATCGATGCGAGTTGCTCGTCCCATATGTCGAGTTGTGCCGCCGGATCGGGAAAGATCATCTCGCTTTCGGGCGGTTCGCTCTCATCTTCGTCGAACGCCGTGCGACCATCGGAAAAATTCCTGTCTGCAACGCGCCCGTTAAACGATCCGTTCACCTTGAGATTCTTGAGCAAGCGATTACGCTGGCCGATTACACGCCAAAAATCCTGTAAGTCGCGAAAATATGCCCTGTCTGTCCTTGAAATCAAAACATCTAAGAAACGGCGCCTCTCGCTCGGGCCTCCTTTGACAATCTGCAAGTCCTCCGGGGCGAAAATGATGGCGTGAAACAGCCCCATCATGTCGGCCAGACGCGCCACTTCCAGATCATTATAATAAATAGTCCGAGACGGTGAACCGCCGCGCGTCTGCGCGTGCTTATATTCGAGCGTAACCGATTCATTCAAACCGCGATCCGTCACAAATTGAATACTCACACGATAAAAATCACACCCGTGTTTGACAAGCTCCTCGTCGCGACCCGTGCGATGAGATCTTGCACACGTACATAAATAGATCGCCTCTAGGAGATTCGTCTTTCCCTGTGCGTTCGCGCCGTGAAACACGTGCGTACCGTCCGGAATGTCGAGCCGAAGGCGATCGTAATTTCTAAAATTAGTTAAATCTATTGAGCAGAGTCGCATACCGACGTTTTGAGTCTTATCTTCTCAAAGGCAAGATCATGTAGAAGAATTTATCTCCACTTTCCGGTTTAATTGAGCACGGACCGAGGCTGCCGCTAAACGTCAACGTAACGCGCTCGTCTTCAATCTCTCGGAGCACTTCGATGAAAAAGCGCGGGTTAAAGTCGATTTCCACGCGATCTCCGGCAAGTGCAATCGGAATATCTTCCTTTGCTTCACCGATATTCGTCCTCGACTCTATGACCATCGTATCGTTGTCCGGCATGCTGAGCGTCACGGGGAAACGCCTGTCATCCGTCTCGATCATGATGGATGCACGCTCGATCGCGGCAAGCAGCACTTCCGGTGAAATGATCAAACTCGAATCGGCTTCGCGCGGAATGATGCTTCTATAGTTCATGTATTCGCTTTTGATCAGGCGCGTCACGAGTTTGACGTTCCCTTTATCAAAAATGATGTAGTTGTGGGAAGGCAATATAACGACTTCCTCCTCACCGTCCGACATGATTCTCGCAATCTCCGCCATCGCCTTCGCAGGTATAACGATGTTGATATTAATATCCATCCCCGGAACTGTTTCGTGGCGTATGGCGAGACGGAATCCGTCAATTGCCACCAACGTCAACGAATCACGTTCACAAATCAAATTTAATCCTGTAAGAGCCGAGCGGCTGTGATAATCCGTACTTGCGGCGAAAATCGTTTGATTGATCATATCTCTGAGCGTCTTCTGCTTGACGACTATCCTCGACTCTTCTTCGACGAAACGAATTTCAGGATACTTATCGGCAGGATAACCGCGCAAACGGAACTTACTGTTGCCGCTCTCAACAATCAGAATATAGTCATCCTGTACTTCAAGATATACGTGATTGTCAGGAAGCTTGCGAACAACTTCCGATAAATACTTCGCTGGAACGACAATGTCTCCTTTCCTCGATATATCGGCCTCCATTCGATATTCGATACCCGTTTCATTGTCATAGCCGGTTAAAACGAGTTCCTGATCCGCGACAAGAAGTATCCCGTCCAGAAGTTTATCGGTTGATCGCGTCGCGACAACTCTCTGCACAGTCGATATAGCATCCATCAGGTGATTTCTTGTACAAGTGAGTTTCATGTTGCGCCTCCTGTTCTGCCTTGCAGCTCTCTATGATAATTCATCGATCTTCTTCTTATATGTGTCAATTATGTTAAAAACTCATCCGCGGCCCGCCTGCTTCGACGTTTCGCGATGTTACTCTTTTGTTAGACGTTTGTTATTTGTCTGTTAAGAAAATCGGCTTATTAACGTCTGTTAATTATTCACATTTTATCAACAAGCGTTTCACGGCGAGTTATTAACAAATGATCATAACTTTGTTTATTACTGCAAACGCGCCTCGATGTTATCAATGGTCTCGGCAAGCTTTGCATTTTGTTCTATGCCTTCTGTAATTTTATCACAGGCGTGTAAAACTGTGGCGTGATTCTTGCCACCAAAGGCGGTACCTATCTCCTTGAATGTTCTGTCGAGTTTTTTACGACAAAGATACATGGCGATTTGCCTCGGCTCAACGATATCTTGGCTTCGCTGACGCGACTTCAAGTCGTCAACGGTGACGCCGTAATAATGCGCCACGATCTCCATGATGAGCGGGAAATCGAGCTCCTTGACGGCGCCAGGCTGGATCACGTTTTGGAGCGCCTGTTTGGCGGCATCAAGTGTCACTTCAACGCCGATCAGTTGCAAAGCGCAAATCGTCTTGAAAGCCCCTTCAATTTCACGCACGTTTGATGTGATGTTGTCCGCGATATATTCCAGAATATCGTGAGAGATGACAACCCCTTGCGTCTTCGCTAAATTCTTGAGGATCGCGATACGCGTTTCATAGTCGGGCGGCGTGATGTCGATTGTCAATCCGCTGACAAAGCGCGTCCTTAAGCGATCGACGAGCGATGTGAGATTTTGCGGCGGGCGATCACACGTAAAGACGATGTTTTTTCCTGACTCAAAAAGCGCATTGAACGTATAGAAAAACTCGACCTGCATGCGTTCTTTCGACTCGATAAATTGAATATCGTCGATGAGGAGCATATCGGCAAGACGGTAATGATTGCGAAATTCATCGAATTCATTTAGCTGGATACACGAAATAAATTCATTGACGAATTGCTCTGTTTGGACGTATACGACGCGTTTATGCGGAAAATCGCGGCGCACTTGGTTGCCGATTGCGTGCATGAGATGTGTCTTGCCCAATCCCGATCCGCCGTAAAGAAAGAGAGGATTGTAATTGCGAGGGCTTTCCATCGATGCGACTGCCACTGAAGCCGCGTGCGCGAAACTGTTTCCGGGTCCCACGATAAAAGAGGAAAAGGAGTAATTCGGATTTAACTGGCCTGCCCTAAAATTTCCATTGCCGTTGCCGTTCTTCTCGAAAGCAGAAAACCGCTCTTCTTGCGACGGTACGGTGCCGTCGGGACGTACGGTAATTTCCAATGAGTAATTCACACGCGTGTAATCTTTGAGCGCATTTTCGATGAGAGGGCGGTGTTGACCGACATACTCCTTCGCAATATCACTTGGCACAGCAAGTCCGAACACACGTTCGCCAGAAAGATAAGGCTTCGCACTGAGAAACCAAGTATTGTACGTCAGCGGACTGACTTCTTTGCTCAACGACTTCTTACATACGGACGTCCATATCGATTCAGCGTCTCTCTGTGTCCTCACTCTTAATACCTTCTCCTCCTTAAAATCAGAGCAAACATCACCCATGCACCCGGAACGGGGTACTGATTATCCTAACAGATAAAACTGCGTCAGAAAAGGCAAAAAAAAGCGAAAATATAAACGTTTTAGCCGTTTTTCGACCCTTAAAAACATCAACAATTTGTGACTTGCAGAGTGTGAATTGTTGATAAGTTTGTTAATAATTTCGATCGATCAACAAGAGTCCGATCCCTCGTCATTTTTACCGTTTTTACTTTCACCGGCAAGGATTAAAAGATGCCGACTTTTCAACAAAGCCTGTTGATAACGTGTGAATTATTCATTTTTTGTGTGTTGATAACTTTTTGAAATTGTGAAGATGTCATCTACACGTCAGGTCAAGTTTTTTGGCCTATATGTGCCGGTAGATGACAGATCGATGACGAACACGCACAATCTCAGCCACTTCCATGATACGTAAAGGGGCACAACCTAGTATCAATGTGCACATATGGCGACGGATTCGATTGCGCGCAAAGGGGGTCTGTTCTGTTACCGATGTGTGCATATTGCCGACAGATTCGATTGCATGAAAGAGAGAACATCCAATTTTCAAAACACACATATGCCCGACACAAAAACCGACAGGATCTCCAACGAAGAAAAGGAGTGCCTGCCGGCAAGATAACGCTAAAAGCTCGGGTAATCCTTCTACGAGGTCAGAGCAGCCAACGCTTCAAGCGCCGTGTCGATCTCTTCTTCCGTATTCGTCGCGCCGAATGAGAAGCGGATGGTTCCCTGGGGGAAAGTTCCGAGACTCTGATGCGCAATGGGGGCGCAATGGAGACCGACACGCGTCATGATGTTCCAATCGCGTTCGAGCTCAAAGGCGATCTCGGCGTTGTCGCGATCGACTGCCGTAATCGATACGACGCTCGTACGACCTTCTACACCGGGCATGCCGACGGGACGCACGCCCTTGATGGTTGCGAGACCATCGAGAAAACGCTTCGTCAGCGTCATTTTTACATCGTGCATTTGGCTGAGACCGTGTTCTTCAAGATAGATAAGCGCCGCCCGCAGACCGATGATGCCGGGGATGTTCATCGTCCCGCTTTCGTATTTGTCGGGCATGAAATCCGGTTGTTCAAAACTGTTCGAGCGACTGCCTGTTCCGCCGACCATGAGCGGATCGACGAGGTCAACCAAATCCTTGGCGATCGCAAAGCCGCCGATACCCTGCGGTCCGCGCAATCCTTTGTGTCCGGTAAAGGCGAGAAGATCAATGTGCATAGCGTCCATATCGATTTCAACGCTACCTGCAGACTGCGCTGTGTCGAGAGCGAAGACGATGCCGCGTTCTTTGCACAGCTGTCCGATCTCTCGCGCCGGGAGAATCGTGCCGGCGACATTCGAGGCGTGTAATGTGACGATCGCTTTTGTGTCGCGTTCGAGCGCTTTTTCAAAGGACTCGACCGGGACTTCGCCGCGTTCGGTCGCCTTCGCGATCGTATAGCGAACCCCGCGTCTGCTCTGCAAACGTTTTAAAGGGCGCATGACCGCATTGTGTTCCATGCCGCTTACGACGACATGGTCACCCGGCTTCAAGTATCCTTCAAAAAAAGTGTTGAGCGAGAACGTGACGCCCGGCGTAAAGATGATATTCCGCGCATCGCTTACATTGAAAAGCTTTGCCAATCGCAAACGCGTGTCCAAGACGTCGCCTTCGACGGAATAAGCTTCTTGATAGTTGCCGCGACCGATGTTGACGCCGTGATGCTCAAGCAATGTCCACATGGCGTCCGCGACGCCGGGAGCTTTCGGAAACGACGTACTGCTCTGATCGAGATAGATGTCCTTTTTTGTTTGCATAACTTACCCGCTCCAAGTCTTCTTTTCAAAAAGCAATCGCTCTAATAAGAATAACACGTCACAGACGTTGTTTCACGTGAAGCACGCGTCAGGGACATAAGTGCGCGGAGGCGGTCGAGAATTAGAAGAGGAGTCGTGGTCAATAGCGGAGCTGTTGCGCGGGTGGATTGCTGTCAGACAAAAAGTCGTTGCGTCCGGCTACATGCCGATGGCAAGAGGACAAAAGAGATGTTGATCGCATTTCGAACGGAAAAGCGACGTCAGCTACGGTTTAGGCGCGATTCAAGCTCATCCAGCCATAAAGAGGGAGACATGTCACTTGGCATCGTCCACGCGCGTTGCGGCGACAAACGCCACGGGAAGGCGGCGACACCTTCGGGCGCGGCGGAACGCTTGAATTGGCTTCGGAAGAAACGTCTAATAAAACCCTTAAGCCATCGTTCGATGCTCTTTTCATCGTACGTATCGGAAAAGATGCCGATGGCCGCGTCGTACACGACGGAAGGTTTCTTGCCATGGAAGACCATATGCCAGAGGAAAAAGTCGATGACCTCATACGGACCGACGACATCTTCCGTGATCTGACGCAAGCTGTCATCTTCGTGCGGCGGCAGGAGCTCCGGCGAGATCGGTCGATGGAGAATTTCGCGCAGTGTCGACGCAATGGTCTGTTTATTGTCATCCGGCAACTCTACGGGCGACTCGCCTTCTTCGAACAATGATGCCGCCGTCTCGATGAGATAGCGCACGGCGGTCTTCGAGACGGACGCGTTGACGGTATACATCGACATATGGTCGCCGTTATATGTACACCATCCTAGAGCCGATTCGGAGAGATCTCCCGTGCCGATGACGATACCGCGCTCGAGATTTGCCAGATCCATGAGAATCTGCGTACGCTCGCGCGCCTGAGCGTTTTCATACGTGACATCGTGAGTCAGAGCGTCGTGACCGATCATTTTGAGGTGTAAGTCGACGGCGTCCGAGATATCGATCTCGCGAAAATCGACTTGCGTCGCTTCACCCAATTGACGAGCAAGCTGGCGCGACCTCTCAGACGTACCGGGTCCTGGAATTGAAACGGCGATGATGTCGTCGGGAGTGAAGCCGCCGATCTTCGCCGCTTCCAAACACACGAGCAGGGCAAGAGCCGAATCGAGCCCACCCGACAAGCCGAGTACCGGTCGCGTCCTGATCGCCGCGAGGCGTGACCGGAGCCCTTGACCTTGGATCGTCAACGTTTCGCGGAAGAAAGAACGTGCGTCGAGCTCTTTTTTCATCAGGAAGGGGAATCGCTCGTATATTTCTTGAGCTTTATCCAATACGTCGTCACGACTCCTCTTTTTAGCGGGGAGATTCGCTTTGGTTGCAAGCTCCGATAAAACCTTCTCCGGGATAACGGCTGTCGTCAGTCCTGTCGTGAAAGGTTGACCTTCCGCGAGCACATGTCCGTCACAGACGATGAGGCGATGTCCTGCGAACACACCCTCGTTAACCGATTCGCCTTCACCGGCACCGGCGTAGAGGGCGATGGAGTGATGAAACCGAGAATGATCGATCAGCGTATCGCGAAGACGGCGATAGTCTCCCGTCCACTCGTGCCGAGCATCCGAGATGAGCTCGAAAGACGGTCCGAAGGGTCTGTGTCTTTCTTCCTTGCGTCCAAGAGTAAGGGCAGGATCGTCGAGAAATTCCCAACACTCCCGCTCTTCCTCTTCTATCTCGCCTGAGAGATCTACCGGCTCTCCGACGTTGGTGGACCGATCAGGAAACAAGTACGTCAACTCATCGTCTTCTTTCAGGCGTCGCAGCTCAAACGGCGAGACCATGAATCCGCCGATTATACCGTTGTGGAGTAGCGCGGTCGCCTTGATGATTTTTTTGTTCAAATTGAACTGAATGGGGAGGAAAAGAGTGAGCGAATGATCTTTCGTCATACGCGCGATCCGCTTAAGGCTCAGGCGAATTTCTTCGTTCAACAGATCCTGACGGTATAAGTTTCCGCACGTCGCTCCGGAGAGCGGCCGTTCGGAGAAGAGCAAGACATCGACGCCGGCGTCGGCAGCGTCCGCCATCATCGACATGATGGCTTGTTCATTGAAGGAGACATCGCCCACGCGGACGGCGGGGGTCGCGACTCCTACGGTGAGATCTTCGTCGCAATATATTCGTACGCGATTCAGCGGTTCCTGGTCTATCGTCGGGTAGCCGTTTGTCTGCACGATTGCCTCTGAAATGATCACGTCCCTTTCTCCCTCTCCACTGTGCACTATCTGTTGTCACCGACGGTAAAAGGTTCCGTTTCTCTCATCAAAAACGCGCGTTCGTCGCCTTCGAAATAGGGCAGAAGCTCGTGTCGGACGGAGTCATGGTAGGTGTTCAGCCAGTCAAGCTCTTCGTCCGAGAGGAGTTCAGGCAAGATCGCGTCGCGATCGAACGGAACGAAGGTCAATGTTTGAAAAGTAAGGAATATATCACCCGCCTCATTAAGCACCTCGGGAGTTTCGACGATTCCGACGGCACTGTCATAAGTCGCGAGCGTCTTGTTCTTGCGGAGAACAACGTAGTCGTTTTCGAGGCGAATGCCGTATTTGTCCTGACGGTAGACGCCGGGCTCAATCGTGATCACGATATTCTCTCGGAACTTGTAGTCGCCGTAGAGCGGGTTGTTCGTCAGGCGTTGCGGACCTTCGTGGACGCCCGAGACATATCCGAAACCGTGCCCCGTGCCGCATTTGTAGTCAAGTCCGTACCGCCACATGACGGAACGAGCGACGGCATCGAGCGCTGTACCGCACGTGCCGTCCAAAAAGGGCAGTGACGCAAGGGCGATATGAGACTTCAAGGTCAACGTATAATCGACTTTTTCTTCCTCTGTCAGCGGTCCGAGCGAACATGTCCTCGTGATATCGGTCGTACCGTCGTACGCTTGCGAGCCGCAGTCGACGAGATAGAACCCGCGAGGCTGAAGCTTGTCGTGACGCTCCGGCGTCGCTTGGTAGTGCATCATGGCAGCGTTCGCGCCGTAAGCGGAGATCGTCGGAAAACTTTCAATGATGAAGGTGTCGGATAGGGCGCGAAGTTCATGGAGTTTTTCTGTTACCTCCATTTCGTTTAGACCCTGCACCGCCGCTTCGTGCTTGATGTAATACAAGTACTTTGTAACGGCCACGCTGTCGCGTACGCCTGTGCGGAACTGACCGAAGAGCTCCGTATCGTTTAGGACGGCCTTCATCAGGTAGGGGTAGTCTTGTTTTTTTATAATTTTGACGTTTGGCGGCACGGCTTCGATCAAAGCGCGGCTGACGCGCGTCGTGTCGACGACGAGGTCGCCTTCCGGCAGCTCGCGGACGGCGCTGAAGACGGCATGATAATCGCGCAGTTCAATGCCCTGCTCGTGAAAAACTGCCCGCAAGTCGTCATTGACGTTGCTTTCGTCGATAAAGAGCAGAGCCGTATCTGGCAACACAAGGGCGAAAGCCAGCGCGACACAATTGTTCGGCACATCGCTCCCGCGGAAATTCATGAGCCACGCGATGTCATCGAGACCGACGTAGAGCGCATAATCGGCGCCGTCGAGTTTCATTTTATCGCGCACTTCCGAGATCTTGTCGCTCGCGTCGCGTCCCGTAAATTCGATCTTGTGCTCGAAAACATTGCCGGAGGGGAGAGGCGGACGGTCGATCCAGATCGCCCCGATCAAGTCGAGGTCGGTGACTAACTCAAAGCCGCGCGCGGCGAACAGCTTTTCCATCGATTCAACGGTCGCGTCCGGCAGCACCGTGCCGTCGACAGCGATGCGCGCTCCCTCCGGTAGCATTTGTTTCATCCATTCATCGGGACGAGGGACGCCGGGAAGTCCCTGCTTCATCAAATCAAAGGGTGTTCCGTCGAGATCGCGTGCGGCTTGGATGTGGTAGCGCCCGTCCGTCCAGAGAAGCGCACGGTCGGCAGTCACGACGGCCGTGCCCGCCGATCCTTTAAAGCCGGTCAACCAGGCTCTCGCCTGAAAATGCTCGGCAACATATTCAGAATTGTGTGGATCTCCCGTCCCGATGTA
>JAAZKT010000110.1 GCA_012799695.1 Clostridiaceae bacterium | reverse complement strand
TGGGAAGAGATCGGTTCTCTAAACCAAGAAATAGAGTGGAAAACTGACTGTCGCGCACATTCACTGTACAATTTCTCAATTAGTACTGAAAAACTGTACTAGTGGTGTGCGTGAGGTGGCGTGTAGGCGGTGCTTGTGTGGGAAGGTGTCTCTCTTTTCGTCCGGTGAGGAGGGGCTTTGGCAATTCGATAATGTGGCCTGAAAAGGAGTATAAAAAGACGACTTAGGAATAGAGTCTTCTACAGAATAGTGTCTTCTACAAATATAGAGTCTTCCATAGAGATAAAGGCATCGTCCGACGGTTTGGGCAGCACCTGAATGGCTCCCCATTATTGGATTCGAACAACGATGTTTTCAAATTCACTTTTTTTGTGGTTGATTGGTTAATTGTTTGTTAAATCAGAAGGTTTAAAATTAGTGATAGCGCGAAAAAACGCTGTTCTCGTTTTCACATTTCTAAGAGATGTAATGTTTAGAAAGATTAAGCTGATAAGTGGCGATTAGGAGAGTTGAACCTCGCGGGACGGGGCTGTTCGTAAATGCTTAAGAAATACATAAGGCCATACAGACAACGCATCGTGGTGAATGCGTGCGTCAAGATGACGGGAACTCTTATGGAAGTCGTGCTCCCGGCGATATTGGCGCATATCATCAATGTCGTGGTGCCGACGCGCAATCAGTCGAGCATCATGCTATGGGGATTTGCCATGGTTGTCTTTTCGTTCGGCGCGTGGGTACTCAACTTTTCCGCGAACCGTATGGCGTCGGGAACAGCGTCGAGAGCGATACGGAGCATCAGACAGGATATGTTCGCGCGAGCGATGAAGCTCTCCGCGCGTCAAATGGATAAACTCACTGTCTCTTCCCTCGAATCGAGGCTGACGACGGACACATACGCGCTCCATCGGTTCCTCGGGGCGACGCTCCGGATGGGCATCCGATCGCTGATGTTGTTTGTCGGCGGTGTATTCTTTTGTTTCTGGTTGAGTTGGCGCCTTGCTCTTATTCTCGTTGTACTCGTCGTCCCGCTGTTCTTTGCCGTGCGTTTTGTCTTTCGGCGCGCCATCCCGCTCTTTCACACGGTGCAGCGCAAGCTTGATGACTTGGTGCAAATCATTCGTGAGAATATACGCGGCATCAGAATCATCAAGGCGCTCGACCGTACGGATTATGAAAAAGAGCGATTCGGCGACTCGAATGAGGAAGTGAGAGATGCCGAAGTCCGAGCGATCGACCAGATCGCCATGATGTCGCCGCTCGTCAATGTCATTCTCTATACGGGGCTTACGGGGGTTCTCATCCTCGGCGCTCGACTCGTCGATATAGGGATGCTGCAAACGGGAACGATCATAGCGTTTCTTTCGTACTTCATCCTGATTACGAACTCGCTTCTCGGTCTGAACCGTATGTTCAATATATACAACCGCGCCGTTGCGTCGATTGAGCGCATCAAAGAAGTTCTAAACATGCCGACCGATGAGAGCCAGCTGATTCCGGAAAACGCGTCAATGCTGGCTGAGGCAGATCCATCCGTTCCTGAAATTGAATTCAAGAACGTTTGTTTCAGTTACCTCGGCGTCAAAAATGACCTAGAGAATATCTCTTTCGCCTTATATCCGGGCGAGACGCTCGGCATGATGGGACCGACAGGCTCGGGCAAGAGCACGGTGATTCGTCTTCTTTTACGTCAATACGATGTTCAAGAGGGCTCAATTCTCATACGCGGACAAGATATTCGGACGATAAATCCTGAAGCTTTAAATCACCTGTTCGGCATCGTGTTTCAGAATGATTTTCTGTTTGGCGGCACGGTGCGCAAAAATGTCGATTTTGGGCGCGGTCTTTCGGATGAATCCATTCGCGTAGCGACAGAACATGCGCAGGCAAGCATTTTCCTTGACGAAAAGGAAGGCGAGCTCGACTTTATCCTAGCTTCGAAAGGCGTGAACTTGTCGGGCGGTGAGAAGCAACGCCTTCTTTTGAGTCGCGCATTGGCGGGCGCTCCGGAGATACTGGTACTCGACGATGCTTCAAGTGCGCTTGACTTTCGTACGGATGCGAAGTTGCGCCAGGCTTTGAGAGATCACTACGGCGCGACAACGTCGCTCGTCATTGCGCAACGCGTGAGTTCCGTCCGTCACGCCGACCGGATCATTTTCATGGAGAACGGTCGGATCAGCGCGATGGGTAATCACGAGACGATGATGAAAGAGAGCCACAAGTATCGTGAAATCGCTGAGATGCAGATGGGCGAATGGCGTGGGAGTGAAGCGATTGCCTAAGATATGTGGAGGTGACGTCGGCATGGCGGCGCGGACAGTTGTGGGAGTGAAGCGATTGCCTGAG
>JAAZKT010000109.1 GCA_012799695.1 Clostridiaceae bacterium | reverse complement strand
TTCATCTCCACGTCCTGCTTGACATGATTGATCGCGAAAGGTGAGGACGAGTCGATCAATCTCAGGCACGGAGAATCGAATGGAGACATGGCGGTCGCCCACCGCCTCTGCGGACGCGTCATCAAGCCGGCACAGATCTTCCATATTCCTGAGAATGGCGTGCAGATTGATTGACGCTTTTACTGTTTCATACATAATAATCACTCCCTTCTTATGCGGAACAGTCAGCTTTTATACAGTTTTGGCTACCTGTAAACGTTGATACGTTCATGCTTAGGCTCCTTTCTGTAAAAAACGAGCGAGTGCTCACTCGATATTAGAATACATATAATTATAAAAGTTTGTCAATCTTTTTCTCAAAAAAGTTCATCATAATATACAAAGTCTTCTATTTTTGAGTGCTTTGATTCGGAAAGTTATCTAAATTTCGTTTGTCATTATTCATAAAACCTGTTAGTATACAGACGTATCGATAACAATAGTTCACGCAGGAGGTGTAAAAATGATTATCGGTGTTCCAAAGGAAATCATGAAGGGCGAGAGGCGCGTGGCGGCTTCACCCGAAACAGTGAAGAAGATGGTCAGCGACGGGCTGACCGTTCTCATTGAAAAAGACGCCGGAGAAGGTGCTTTTTATCATGATCAGGAATATGTATCATCCGGAGCAGAAATCGTCGAAAATGTCGCGGATCTTTTTGATCGCGCGGACGTCATCCTAAAAGTTAAAGAGCCGCTCTTCAATGAGCAGCATGACAAACACGAAGTCGACCTCATGCATGAAGGCCAAGTTATTATCACATTCATTCACCCCGCCGCACCGGCAAACCATGACATGGTTAAACACATGGCTGAGCGCGGTATCACAAGTATTACGCTCGACGGCATTCCCCGTATTACGCGTGCGCAGGCGATGGACGCTTTGACATCCATGAGCACATGCGCGGGTTATAAAGGGATGCTGATCGCCGCCAACGAACTGCCAAACTTCGTACCGCAGATTTTTACTGCCGTCGGCATGATCAAGCCCATTAATGTTCTCGTCGTCGGCGTAGGCGTCGGCGGACTTCAGGCGATCGCGACGGCGAAACGTCTTGGCGCCATCGTTCACGCCGCCGATATTCGTCCCGCAGCCGCGGAGCAGGCGATGTCGCTCGGCGCGAAAGTCATCGACCTCGGCGTGCCGGCGGAAGAAGCGATCGGAGAAGGCGGATACGCCCTGATGCTCTCGCCGGAGCGTTTAGAAGAAGAGCGTCGCATCCTCGCCGAATATGTTAAGGACATGGACATCATTTTCCTGTCGGCGCTCGTTCCGGGCAAGCTTGCGCCTACTCTCGTCACGGAAGAAATGGTGAAATCGATGAAACCCGGTTCCGCTATCGTCGACATCTCGATCGACCAAGGCGGCAACTGTGCCATCACGCCTCCGGGAACGGTTGAAGTGAAACATGGTGTGACGCTGGTCGGCATCAAGAACATCCCGGGCCTTCTGCCGAAGAGCTCCACATGGATGTTCTCGCAGAACGTATACAACCTCTTGAAATACCTCATCAAGGATGGAGAAATCTACCTTGATATGGAGGATCAAATTATCCAAGAATCTCTCACGACGTACGCCGGAAAAGTGGTTCATAAGGGTGCGTTGGAGGCATTCGCCGCACTTGGTCATTAAACATTCCGTTATTGTGGTGCCGCATCGTTCCGCGATGCGGCACTTCTACGTCGATACATCGTATAGGATGACGGCGCGGACAGCCGTTTAGGTTGTATTAGAACAAATACTTTATCTCGCTTACAAGCGCCGCGACACCAAGCGGCGTTGCCTTGTCAGAAGAATAAATAACTAAAGAAGGAGACACGTATATGACAACCATACAAGCCATCCTGCTCGGCGTCTTTGTCGTATCGACGCTGGTTGGCTACAAGATTATTACGCGCGTTCCAAGTTTGCTACACACACCTCTTATGTCCGGCATGAATGCTTTTTCTGGCGTAACGGTGCTAGGGTGTCTCATGGCTACAGCATTGGCTGTCCACTGGGGGAGCAAGGTTCTCGGGTTCGTAGCTATCGTTCTCGCGATGATTAACGTCGTCAGCGGATTCGGCGTCACGCATCGCATGCTGATGATGTTTCACAGCAGTTCGAAGACGAAGAAAGGAGAAGACAAATGATGCATTCCTTCTCACGTCTGCTCTTGACAGCAATACCCGTGTTCGCCGAGGCGAAGACCGGATCCGACACGTTTTACTACATCGCCGCGGGCGTCCTTACGGTGCTCGTTCTTGTCGGCATTTCGATGATGAGCAAAGTCGAGACGTCTGTTCTCGGTAATGCCCTCGGCTCCTTGAGCATGCTGCTCGCGATCGCCTTGACACTTTGGTACTTTAATATTTTCGACGTCTGGCTCCTCTATGTCGCGATGCTTGTCGGACTTCTGGTCGGCGTCATCGCGTCGATTCGCGTCAAAATGATTCAGATGCCGCAAATGGTCGGTCTGTTGAACGGGCTCGGCGGTGCCGCCTCCATGCTCTCCGGAATTCTGACGCTCATTGCCGCCAAACCGGACGAGACGATGTTTTCGTTGGTGACTGCCGGACTTGCGATCTTCGTCGGTTCGCTCACGCTTACGGGAAGCCTCGTCGCCGCGGGGAAACTGCATAAGGTCCTCCCGCAACGTCCGGTTATCCTGAAAAATCACCAGCTCTGGACCGTACTTTCATTACTCCTCTCGCTCGTGACAGTCGTCCTGCTCGCCATCCGCGATGTCACGGATCACGCCGTGTGGAAAATCATCCTTCTTATTGGATGTTCCCTCTTATCCGGTGCGTTCGGCGTTATTTTCTCCATCCGCGTCGGCGGCGCTGACATGCCGATCACGATTTCTCTGCTCAATTCCTTCTCAGGAGTCGCGGGCTCAATCGCCGGCATGGCGATCGGCGATCCGCTCCTCGTCGCTATCGGCGGTGTCGTCGGAGCGTCGGGTCTCTTGCTTACGCAGATTATGTGCCGTGCCATGAATCGCAAGCTTTTCGATATCTTGCTCGGCAAGACTTCCGTTGCGGGCGCTAAACCGGCAAAGAAGGCGGAGGCTCCAGTCGTTGAAGTGACAGAGCCCGAGGTTCAAGAGTCCGCTGAAATGTCGCCCGAGGAAGCGTGCGGATGCTGGTTGCGCGACGCCGAGAGCGTCATTATCGTGCCCGGTTACGGCATGGCTTTGTCGCAAGCGCAGTCGATTGTCAAACAGCTGATGACGGAACTCGAGGCGGAAGGCAAGGACGTGAAGTTCGCCATCCACCCCGTCGCCGGGCGTATGCCGGGTCACATGAACGTGCTCCTCGCCGAGGTCGACATCCCTTACGATAAACTCTACGAGATGCAGGACATCAACGAAGCTTTCAAGGATACCGATGTCGCGATCGTCATCGGCGCGAACGACGTCGTGAACCCCGCCGCCAATACGGCGACCGGCACGCCGATCTACGGCATGCCGATTCTCGATGTCGAGGATGCGAAACACCTGATCATCTGCAACTTCGACAAACTCCCCGGCTATGCTGGCGTTGACAACCCGCTCTACGAAGAGGGAAGGGAAGACAAAATCGCGCTCATGCTCGGCGATGCGAAAATGACGCTCAACACGATTATGGTTTCTTTCCGCGCAGCAGGTGATGACGCTACCGATT
>JAAZKT010000024.1 GCA_012799695.1 Clostridiaceae bacterium | reverse complement strand
TGGACAGCCGCCGCGACCGATGCGAGGATGGTCGGCGTGTCGCTTCCCGTTATGAGCAATTCCGGGAGCGGAAATCAAGGGCTCACGGCGACGATACCTGTCTTAAGTGCAGCACGTTTTCTCGGCAGTGCTGAAGAAGAGTTGCTTAGGGCACAGACTTTGAGCCATCTGATTGCCGTTCATGTAAAAAAGAGTTTCGGTCGCCTTTCACCGCTTTGCGGCGCGACTGCCGCGGGAGTCGGTGCGAGCGCGGGCATCGTGATGTTGCAGGGCGGAGATATTGAACATGTTATCGCAGCCGTACAAAATATGTTCGGCACCGTGACCGGCATGATTTGCGATGGGGCGAAACCGGGGTGTTCCTTGAAAGTTTCCGCTTGCATTTATGCGGCTGTCCAAGCGGCGGCCGTCGCTATGCAGGGCAAGCAGATTGCTCCGACGGATGGCGTGATCGAGTGTGATGTTGAAGAGACAATCAAAAATATGGAACGCATCTCGAAAGAGGGCATGGACAACATGGACGAATTGTTGTTCAACATCATGATGAACAAAAAGAACGAAAACGCATAGAGATCAACCGTTTTACTGTCATTAGTTTTTGTCCGTCGTCGACATCATTTCTCTGAACATGAAAGAGGACGGCAAAACGGGAGGAAGTACCATGATCATTGATGAACTGATGAAATATGCTGCGCCTGAAGCCGGAACTCAGGTTATAAAGGACATTCGAATAGGTCTAGGTTATACGTGTGTAGAACTAAGCGGTGGCGGTTGTGGCCTAGCGTATACTTTTCGCCGTGATACAGGTCATACTTGTTCCGTTCTAGGGACTGCCGGCACTTTGCTCGGTCTTCCGGTGTCGGACATGCTCACTTGGGCAAGGTCGGATAATATAATAAAAGCGGCTCTCGGTCTCGCCACCATCAACGCCCTGATTAACCGTGAGAGTCCCGGCATGACCCGTGCTAATGTCGCAGACGCTCTTGAGGTGCGAAAGCAGGATACCTTCGGTATGGTGGGCGCTTTTCGTCCTATTCTCAAAGAGATAAGATCGCGGGTCGGTAAAATATACGTCTTTGAAGAAGATATCGAAGACGGCAACGGCTATTATTCATCAGACGATATTCCCCGTTATTTGCCAAGTTGCGATGTCATCGTTCTCACCGCTACGAGTCTTATCAACCATACGATCGATTCGATTGTCGATCACTGTCAGGACGCCAGGGAGGTCTGTCTTGTCGGGCCGTCAACGCCCATGTGTCCCGCTGTCTTTTCCCGACACGGCATCAGTCTGCTGGCGGGCAGTCTGGTTACGAATCCCGCTCTTGCTCTGGAAATCGTCAGTCAGGGTGGTGGAACGAGGAACTTGAGACCGGCAATTGAACATGTCCTTCAGAGGATTTAGGAAGTCGTGTTTAATTCCTTTCAAAATGAAAACCGAAAGAAGAGATTCTGTATTTTTATGACTGGGTGCATCACCGTTCGGTCGGTCGTGCTATAATGCTCCGTACGGATATGTGTCGTGCCGATAGCTAGGGCGTGATCTTATCGCTTAATTCATCATGCGGGTGTAGTTCAATGGCAGAACATTAGCTTCCCAAGCTAAATACGGGGGTTCGATTCCCCTCACCCGCTCCAAGCAAAGGCGCAACTCCTAAAAAGGAAAGGGCGCTTTTTTCGATATGATCGATATTACGAATAATAGGAGGCGCCTATTAAACAGACATCACGTTGGACAGTTTTGTTGCTATTCTTTTTGGTCACTGTCGCTCTTGGGTTTGTATACCAAGGCTTCCCGCCCATTTTGACATTCGTGATTTCTTCGCTCGGTTTGAGCCATGCGCAAGCCGGTGCGTTGATGGGCATCTTTTCGCTTCCGGGTATCATTGTCGCTCTCCCGGGGGGTATCCTTGCGACGGCATACGGAGCGAAACGAGTTATTCTTGGAGCGTTGTTCTTTATGACGGGGGGAGTGTTTCTCGTCGCTTTGGCTTCCTCCTTTCCTCTGCTCATTGTCGGTCGACTCATTGCGGGTATCGGCGGGATGACAATTTTTGTTGTGGTTCCTCAGACGCTTTCCGTTTGGTTTTCAGATAAACGGCTCAGCATCGCGATCAGCGTGTATAACAGTGCCATCCCTGTCGCCTTTATTACCGCTTTTAATACGTTCGGAACATTGGCGAAGGTAACGCACTGGCAAGTTCCTATCCGTTTGACATTCATTTACTGTGCTGTCGTGTGTCTATTATTTGCTTGGAAATATCCTGCCAAACCGTCAGTCGAGCCGGAGCGACATAAACCAAATATTCGCGAAAATCTCATGGTTCTGAGAAAGGCGGGAAGCCCCGTATGGCTTTTGTCTATCGTGTGGATGATGTACCATATAGCGTCTGTTTCCTTCATGACGTTTGCCGGCGATCATTACATCGCGCAAGGTTTCAGTGTCGAGCTGGCGGGGTTCTTAACAAGCCTCTTCATGATGTCCTCGATTTTTCTCGGTCCTGTGCTTGGCGCCGTCATCAGTCGGATCGGCAAGGAAATATATTTTACCGCGTTCGGTTATACCATGCTGGCGTTTTTTATCTTTCTTGTTCCGAGAAGCGGCGTGAACCCGCTCATATTGGTCGCACTGGTCGGACTGTCCTCCGTGTTCATTCCTACGCCTGTGCTTACTTTGGTACCACGTTATTTGCCGAGCCGTTACTCAGGACTCGGATATGGTCTGTCATCGACGTTGGCGAACGTGGGCGCTTTAATCGGACCCTATTTCGTCGGGCTCATTTATGATCATTTCCGTGATCATGGCAGGGGATTTGATTTGATGGCTTTTTTTGCCATGTTCGGTGCGGTTATCGCACTGCTTGTACCGATTGCCGTTAAAAAGAGCGAGTCACGGAAATCGCATCAGTCTTAGTGATTGCTCGCTCACTCGTCCTCATCATAACTGTAATAATTAAATTCATTGATCTCGTTGAAGGTTGCTTTAACGTAGACCCGAAGGCGATTTCCCTCTTCGTCAAACCAACAATAGTAGGCTGACTTTCTTTCGAATGTATCCGAGTCACCAGTCTCGGCAATCTCCAAGCCCGGCGTTCCAAGCAAAGTAAAGGCGTCATCTATTGGCATGTCTTCAAAGTCAATATCGCTATCCAGACTTATGCTTGCAGGCGTCAAACGAGCGTAATCTTTATAATCAAAATAATCCAACATGATCTGTTTTTGATTTACACGTAAATCTGACGTCAACCTTACGAGGAGTGTTTTTCCGCTCATATCGGTAAAAAAGACGATCTGCGAGCCTGATGGGTACAAAATATCTCCATTGTGCTCTGTTATCGCTCGAACCTCGTCCAGCGTCATGCCGAGCTTTACTTTTTCATACCATTCGCAGGTTCTTACCCTCAGCTCTTCGACACTCAACTCCGAGCCCGGACGAGGTCTCTCCAAGTTCTCAAAAGTATTGGTTGCATGAAGATTTGTCTGATTATTAACGGCCGTTTTTGCGATGTCGATCAATACGTCGAGAGCGACTTTTTCTGAACCGCCTACGAAATTGTATACACATTCGCCGTTAACAACAAGAACAGTCGGCCTAACGGAGGACTCCTTGGTGACCGTAAAAGCGAATGCCTCTTCTCCGAAATCAAGACGCTTAAGGGTTGGATTATCTTCTTGACGCTCTATGTCCCTTTCAAAGAGTTTTCTAGCTGCACGTTCTTCGGGGGGATGTTTCGTTGAGTAGTTCACACCGATGGTTATAAAATAATCGGTTTCGTGCAAGTCTGAAGCGAGAGGCATTGAATTTTTTTCACCGAAGAAAATGCGATTTCCTGTTTTGTCTCCGAAACTGTCTTTTGCTTCACGACATGCGAGAACTTTGAGACCTGTCGCTTCCTCGATCTCTTCTCTTGAAATGACCTGATAAAAAAAGATGGGCTCACCGGGTTTTTGCGGATCATCCGGCATTGGGCTATTGCTTTCTTGAGGTTTCTTCCGATCATCCGCGGGCTTGTCCTTGGGCGAACAGGCTGCTGTTAAGATGAGGAGTGCTAATACGAAAGCTAAAACAGCAAATAGTGTTTTTCTCATGTTATGTCTCCAATCTATGCGCATCTGACACGCAAATAAAAACTATTTTGATTGATAAAATACGATAAGGATTTCCTCGAGAATCTGGCGAAAAGTCAGCCTGCGGATACTAATTGCTTTACACTTTAAATATATCAGTTTGATCAGTTTTATACAATATATTGGTCACGCAGACTGATGTTTGCAAATTGAAAACGGAATAAAGAAAGCCATTGGGGTCCCTATAGATTGTTAATGAACAAATCAGCGAGCTGAAAACGTCTCGAAGCGGCTACCGACCACGGCGATTTTTTTGTTCTCTCGTTTCAATTCTCAGGATGCTCACAAGATGCTCACAAGAGGGAATTCGACAGATTTTGAACAAGAAATTGATTTATATAGGGTCTGCTGAACGAACATCAAGTGCCTGATATCAGTGCATTACAGGGACATATTCGGTACAATAGGTGCAAGGGAAAAGGCGTAAAAGCGCTGAAACCCTTGCACTTTGAAATTGGAGATTAGTTATGTACGAGCACGATAGTCGTCAAATCGCCTTTCACGATGAACCCTTCCTGTTTGGAGGTCTTCCACTGGATTCAGATAATCGCTGGGTCAAGCTGGCGGGTCTCATTCCTTGGTCGCGAGTTGAAGCAGCGTACCGGAAGAATTTTCGAGGGAATCGAGGAGCGCGAGCGAAATCTGTGCGTCTGGCGCTAGGATGTCTCATTGTTAAGGAACAGTTGCAGTTATCTGACTGCGAGACGGTACAGATGATCCGTGAGCATCCGTACATCCAATATTTCTTGGGATATGCGGAGTACCGATACGACATCTCTCTTGATCCATCGCTATTGACATATTTCAGGAAACGCTTTCCCGCGGATGTGGTCGCACAAGTGAACCAGTGGGTTGTCGATGCGGCACGTCTCCAAGAGTCTGAGGAAGAGAACGACGACGAAGAGGGTGGTC
>JAAZKT010000108.1 GCA_012799695.1 Clostridiaceae bacterium | reverse complement strand
TCGATCGCTCTATACGATACGCTTGTGTAAGAGCAAATATGTAAAAGGAAAATAATATGAAAGAAAAGACGATAACAGTTTACTTTATTCGCCACGGACTGACTTTCCAGAACCTCTGTCGCGAATATCAGGGTTCAATACAGAACAATGACATCCTCCCCGAGAGCGCTATGCTCATTCGACAAAGAGAGCAGCGTGGAGCCGTTCCCGCAATCAAGACTTTGTGGGTGTCTCCGCTCAAGAGAGCGCGTAGCACCGCGGAGCTCTACTTCCCCGGAAAAGAATATGAACTCGTGCCTGAACTGCAGGAAAGAGAATTCGGTCAGTGGGACGGCATGACGCATGCCGAACTCCTCAATAACGCTCTCTACAGGGAATTTATTGATTCTTTCGGAAGAATCACGCCGCCCGATGGTGAACCATTTGATGTATTCAGCGCGCGTATGCGAGTTATACTCGAAAGGATCGAACAGTTCGCGCAAGCGGAGCAGGATCAATTCCCTCTCGCACTCGTCTTTCACGGCGGTCCGATCCTCCATCTGACCGACCGAATCGTCCCCGAAAATGAACCGTATTGGCGTTACTACACGCTCGGAGCAGGCGGACTAAAGCTGGAACTCGCACTTAACCCGATCAGAGCTGTCTCGGTTGAGGAAATCTTCAACGATGACATTCCGGTCGAGAGAACGCCTTTTTACCTCGATTTCAAAAAATCGTCGTAGAATTCTCTAACCTTGTCTCAGCTTAGCTCTCGCAGCTGAACTCTCTTGGCATTCAGCTCTTGAACTCTCAAACCCGAGTAAAAAAAACCGTTTGACACCGCGATGTAAAATCATGTATCCTAGTCTTCGGTTCGGGTGATTAGCTCAGCTGGTTAGAGTACCTGCGTGACATGCAGGGGGTCATAGGTTCAAGTCCCATATCACCCACCAAAAGCAAAGCCGCTGGAACGTTGTCGTTCCGGCGGCTTTTGATTATTAGATGATCTATCTAGTTTTAGAGCATTGAACCAAACACAAGAGCGGACAAAATACTGCCTAACGATTCCATCTTCCCGTAAAAAAGTCATATAATCTGCATGCAAGATCTCAACTGACCGTTGAACAACTATACGTTGAGCCAAAAAGCCCGTAATTCAACTGATCGGTGATTGATTTCGTCGTTTCCGGCGCCATACTGAAAGTGACCGTAACACTGAGGCACGCCATCAAGTGAAGCGTCGAGCGACCGGTCCGATGTAGCTTTCACTGTTGCGCTTGCCCGAAGCAGAAGCACGGCAACTACTAAAAACAGCAGACGTAATGTTCACAGTCGTACTCACGTACGATAACTGTGAAACAACGGAAACACGTCACGACTGTAACGCATAAGGAGAATAACAAATGGCATACGATGTGGCAAAACTGGGCGTACGGATTGCCCAATTAAGAAAAGAGAGAAATCTGACGCAGGATGCACTCTCGCAGAAGCTCGGCGTCTCCCCTCAAGCAGTCTCTAAATGGGAGACCGGTATAGGCTGTCCCGATATCGCATTACTGCCGGTGATCGCCGATGCATTCGGCGTCACTATAAACGACCTTTTTTGCGATGACATGACACCTATCGGAGCGGTCGAGGAAGAAAACTTTTCATTCCCTGCCGAACATGGCAACCTCAAACTCGTTGCAGAGTTAAATAATAGGGCGTGCTACGCCGATATGGAAGGAGAAATCGATGGTTCGGTCGTTCGATTCGATGATGGCAGTGAAGCCAATTTCGAAGAAATGGTCGTGATCAATCGTGGAAAAGGCAATATCTTACTTCGCACAAGCGACGATTTCGG
>JAAZKT010000023.1 GCA_012799695.1 Clostridiaceae bacterium | reverse complement strand
TCTTCGACAGGTGCCTCCTTGACACGCCCATTTCGGATCTCATCTAACGTACGGCCGCCCATCATGAGACCCATCTCTTCGATGGTCGTTTCTGACGGTCGGACGCATCCCATGGCACGACCTTCATAGAGCACGATGATACGATCGCTGAGTCGCATGATTTCTTCCAACTCGGTCGAGACGAGCATGATACCGACACCTTCGTCGCGCTGATCAATCAGCTGATTGTGGATGTACTCCACGGCACCGACGTCGAGACCGCGTGTCGGATGCATGGCGATCAACAATTTGGGTTCACGGCTGATTTCACGCGCCGCCACCACTTTCTGCTGATTGCCACCGGAGAGGTTCTGAGCCAATTCATAGGCGCTCGGCGTTTTAATTGAAAAATCCTGAATCAGCTTTGAGCTACGTTCTTCAACACTAGTCCAGTTCAAAAAACCTCTTTTCCCAAAGCTTGTTTTGTAATAGTCTTGCAACGCAAAATTCTCAACCAGTGTCATAGGCATGACAAGACCTGTTTTTTGTCGATCCTGCGGGATGTGCGAGACATCGTGAGACATAATATCGCGCGTCGAAAGGTGAAGCAGATCTTTCTCCTGATAAATGGCTTCACCGCTTGACGCTTTGCGAATGCCGGTTAAGCATTCGACAAGTTCGGCCTGCCCGTTACCATCGACACCTGCAATCCCGAGTATTTCTCCTTCGTGGATTTCAAAAGAAAGATCATCGAGCAACTTGTTGCTTTCATGCGAGTGTAGGCGATGCAAGGACAAATTGTTCACCTCAAGCAGTATATCGCCGACAGGATGTTGGCGCTCAACGACGTCGAAAATGATCTCACGCCCGACCATCAGACGCGCAAGTTCTTCAATTGAACACTGGGCGATATCGTGGGTTCCTACCACCGCGCCCAGACGTAGTACAGTCACGCGATCCGAAATCTCTTTGACTTCATCTAATTTGTGACTGATAAAAATGACCGTGAATTGATTATCCGTCAGCGCGCGAATCATCTTAAAAAGCGCGCGCGCCTCTTGTGGCGTCAGTACCGCGGTAGGCTCATCAAGAATCAGGATTTTTGCGCCGCGAAACAACGCCTTAATAATCTCGACTCGTTGCATTTCGCCGACGGAAAGCGTCCCGACAATCGCATCGGGATCAATCTCCATGCCGTAGCGCTCAGCAAGCTCTTTTAAACGTTGTCCGGCTTCTTTGCGATCAAGTTTTATAGAGCCTCCTTCCTTGTCGCCGATCAGACAGTTTTCAGTTACCGTCATGGTCGGAACAAGCATAAAGTGTTGGTGCACCATACCGATGCCAAGTTCCATCGCATCGCGCGCGGAGCTAAACTGAACCAGCTCACCCTCCAATCGAATTTCTCCGGACGTCGGCTTATAAAGACCGCATAAGATATTCATCAATGTGCTTTTGCCGGCGCCGTTTTCACCTAAAAGCGCGTGTACTTCCCCCTTTTTTACTGAGAAACAGACACGGTCATTTGCCAACACGCCGGGGAACTGTTTGCAGATATTCTCCATTTCAAGAATGACACTCATGATCTACTCCTTAGCCGCGCTTGTACGGTCTGCCGAGTGAGGCGGGCGCCACAGCACGGCTTGCGAAAATGGTCAATGCGATGATCGTCAGGATATAGGGTATCATCGTCAGGAACGTATACGGGATGCCGACACCTGCCACCTGAAGGACATTGCTGACCACGTTGCCCGCCATGAAAATCATCGCTGCGAACATGATACCGGTCGGTCTGTATTTACCGAAGATTACTGCTGCCAGCGCGATATAGCCTCGTCCGGCAACCATATCTTCTGCGAAGAAGTTCAGCAGTCCTGTCGAAAGAAACGCGCC
>JAAZKT010000022.1 GCA_012799695.1 Clostridiaceae bacterium | reverse complement strand
TCGACGCAAAGTCCAAAATAGCGATATTAACTGCAAAATTGCACACGGCTGGGGCTTCGGGGTAAATAGCGCGACCAAAAAGGGGCTTGTCCCATCATTGCTCTTAATGAGCAGTTTTGAGACAGCCCCTTTTGTTTTACTTTACATATGAGTTGTCGGTTGTCCTGCAACTATATCTTCTTGTTTGCGGCGGTTCGCCGAGCGGCCGATTACCCGGCATGTTTCTCTTTGTCTAGAACGCATGGTCCGTCGAGAAGTCCGCGATGAATAGCTTTCGTCGGACAGACTTCGACGCACTCTCCACAGTGGATGCACGCATATTGGTCGATGACTGCGAGGTTGTCTTCGATCTTGATGGCGTCGACGGGGCAGGTGCGCACACAACGGCTACAGGCGATGCACCCGACCTTGCAGGCGTTCCGTACGACTCTCGCCGGCCAGTGATTGGAGCATGTGACGTTCGTCGCGAGTTCGTGCTTGGGGATTAAGCGGATCAGTTCTTTCGGGCAGGCTTTAACACATTTGCCGCATGCGGTGCAACGATTGGGATTCACCTTGGCGACGCCGTCTTCGATGTAGATCGCGTTGAATTCGCAGACATTGACGCAGTCGCCGAAACCGAGGCACCCAAATGTACAGGAATTAGGTCCGGAGAAGAGTCCGTTCGCCGATGCGCAGTGCGGTGTTCCCGTGTATTCGTATCGTTCATGCGTGTGCTTGCACGTCCCCTGGCAGAAGATGTTCGCGACCAAGGGGACGACCGTTCCCGCCTCGACGCCGAGTGCCGTTGCGATAGCCGTCGCCGTATCCTGACCGCCCGCAGTGCAGAGCGTTGTATCTTCCTCGGATTTGTCAGCGAGAGCGGATGCGTAGGCAGAACAACCGCTATAGCCACAGCCGCCGCAGTTCACACCGGGAAGGATGCCCTCTAGTTCTTCCTGAAGCGGATCTTTCACCACGCTGAAATAATGAAAGACAATGAGAATGATGGCGCCCATCAGGAGCGCGATGCCGCCGCCAATGAGAGTAGCGCCGAGGACGGAATTGAGTAGAATGATTACCATGTTATTACCTCCTTCCTCACGCTTAACCGAACAAGTTCTCGATGACGCCTTTGAATCCCATAAAGGAGACGGAGACGACGGATGCCGCCATCAATGTGATAGGCAGACCTTGCATGAATTCGGGGATATCGGCTTTTTCCATTTTTTCACGCACGCCTGTGAACAGAAACATCGCCAGCATATAGCCGACACCGGCTCCGAACGATGACATCATGGCGCTACCGAAGTTGTAGATCTCCTGAATGTTAATCAGCATGACGCCAAGGATGGCGCAGTTCGTCGTGATAAGCGGCAAATAGATACCCATCGCCTTGTAAAGCGGCGGGAATGCTTTGCGAATAATCGCCTCAAGTACTTGTACGACGGCGGCGATGACGAGGATGAAGACAACGGTCTGCAGATAGCCGAGATTGATCGGTTCTAAAATAGACCAATAGATGGGATACGTGATGCCTGTCGCGACGATCATGACGAAGATGACGGCGACGCTCATGCCCATCGCGTTTTTTAAATCCTTAGTCAATCCGAGAAATGAACAAACACCTAAGAATCTTGAGAGAACGAGGTTGTCGATCAGGACGACACTGAGTAAAATGATGAGCATTTCTTTCATTTCGTTTCCTCTCTTTCTGATTGCTTCACATCCTTAGGCTCGGCCAGAATACCCGGCTCTCTCAATGCTTTGGGAACAACGACTCTTGGCTCATCTGTCTGCCCTTCGAGATCATCCGACGCGTGATCAACAGGAGCTGTATTGGCGCTGATGCAGCCGGGACACTCAGCGCATCCTATGACCGCCTGCGGTTGTCGCGCATAAAAACGCTTATTCAGTTTCTGCGTGATGGCGACCATGATGCCGAAGACGGCGAAGCCGCCTGCAGGCAAACCGAAAATCATCATCGGTTGCAGACCGCCTTCCGTGATCCAAGGCATCTTCGTTCCGAAAAACGTTCCGAAACCGAGGATTTCTCTAATCGAACCTATGAAGAAGAGCGCGAGCGTAAAGCCGACGCCCATACCGAGTCCGTCGATGGCGGAGTGGACGATGCCGTGACTGTTCGCATACGCCTCCGCGCGTCCGAGAATGATGCAATTGACGGTGATCAACGGGATGAAGATGCCGAGCGAGGCGTTCAACGCCGGCACGTACGCCTGCATGAGGAATTGCAGAATAGTGACGAGACTGGCGATGATGGTGATGTAGGCGGGAATTCTGACTTTGTCGGGGATGACTTTCCGTAAGAGAGAAATGACGACGTTCGACATGATCAGGACAGCCGTCGCGGCGACCCCCATGCCCAGTCCGTTCTCCGCAGATGTCGTGACGGCGAGCGCCGGACAAGTTCCCAACATCAGGATGAGAAGCGGGTTTTCCTTTAGAACACCTTTCAGGAATTCATAAAAAAGCGAGTTCTTCTTTGTCATGATGATTCCTCCACTTCGATTTGCATAAATGCGTTGAAGGCGTCGGCGGCCGCTTTGACGGAGTTGATGACGGAGACGGAAGAGATCGTGGAACTGCTTACCATGTCGATATCTTTGAACGGATCGGATAGGAAGCGCCCCTTGAACTGCTCGGTGAACGGCGCCAAGGCGACGTTCTGGCCTAACCCTGCCGTCTCATTTGAGGCATCCGGGACGATGCCGACGATGACGCCCTCGAGATTGAAACCGACCATCACCGGCAGTTGTCCCGCGTAGCCCTTGCTCGATGCACGCACGATGGCTCCGATAACCTCGTCACCTTGCTTAACGACAAAAACCTGATCGACTGCCGGATGATCGATCGTCAAGTCGATAGAAGTGTTTGCGGGGAAGCTTTTGCCGGCTTCCGTAATCAATTCCTCCGGGAAGTCGTCGGCTTCGGGGAAGAGCGTGCGCTTGTTTGCGTCCGCCATCAACTGTTCCTGTTTTGCACGTGCGTCCGCCGTGATCGTCGCAGTGACAGCGAGTAAGGCGACACATGCGGCACAGATCACCGTCAGAACGATGGCGGGCACTACACCCCTTTCGATAAAGGGGACATGCTGTTTGCTTTTCTCATGATTTGGCATGTTTAGCACCTCCAACCGTCGTGGGTGTTGTCCAGCGCTCAATGTGAGGGGTGAGAATATTCATCAGTAGAATGGCGAAAGAGACGCCCTCAGGCATGGCGCTATAGACGCGCAAGAGTCCCGTCAAGAGTCCCGCCCCGACACCAAAAATTATTTTCCCGAGAATGGTCGTAGGCGTCGTCACATAATCCGTCACCATGAAAAACGCCGCCAAAATGAGCGCGCCCGAGAGTAGATGGACGAGAACGTCCTGTCCCGTTGCCAAAACAAAGATGGCGGTCGTGCCGATAAAAGAAATCGGCGCCCAGATGTCGATGATCCCCGTCAAGAGGAGAAAGATGCCGCCGATGAGAAGGGCGACGACCGAAGTCTCGCCGATACAGCCTGCGTGGCGTCCGAGGAACAAGTCGAGCGTGGAGGGCAATGAGCCCTGTCCTTGTCCGACGATGGCCAGCGGTGTCGCGCTCGATACGAGATCGGTCGCCGCGTCGCCTGCGAATTTCCCCAGTACGCTATACGTTGAGATTTGTGCCGTAAAGGAGACGGAGAGGACGATACGTCCCGTGACGGCGGGATTGGCGAAATTGTCGCCGAGACCGCCGAACATTTGCTTAACGACGACGATGGCGACGAAGTTGCCGATGAGCAGGACCCAGATCGGGCAGTTGGCGGGCAGGCTCGCCGCGAGGAGTAAACCGGTGACGACTGCGGAGAAGTCGCCGACCGTCTGCTTTCTCTTCATCACAATCCTCGCAAGCGCTTCGAATAGCGCTGCGGAGGCGGCGCTGATGCCGAAGAGCATCGGAGCTCTCCAGCCGAAAATAAAGGTCGACGCGATGATAACGGGGACCAGCGCGATGACAACATGCAACATCACCGAGCGCGTCGTCGTTTTGTCGCGGATATGCGGTGAAGCGGATACGCGTAACATCAGCTCTGACCTCCTTTCTCGCGGGCGGCCGCTCTTGCGGCGCGAACAAGTGTTTTTCCGTTTCGGATGTTCTGGACGAGGTAGCGTTTGGCGGGACAGACATAAGTACAGCTACCGCATTCGATGCAGTTGAGGACGTGGCGTTCGTCGAGTTCAGTCGCATTGTTGGCGCGCGCCGCCTTGTCGAGTGCGGCAGGCATCAACTTCATCGGGCATGCACGGAAACATCGACCGCAGTGGATACATGCCGATTCTTCCGGGAGTGCGGCTTCTTCCTCTGTGAAGACGAGGATAGCGTTGTTATGCTTCAAAATCGGGCGCGTGATGTCATCGACGGCGACGCCCATCATCGGCCCGCCCATGATAATCTTTCTGGCTTCAGCTTTCAGACCGCCCGCTTTCTCGATGACTTCTTCAATGCTGCTCCCGATCGGAACCTCAAAATTGCCGGGAGTCTTGACGGCACCTCCGTCGAGCGTAATCCATTTTTTGACGAGCGGCATGCCTGTCCTCAGATACCGTGCGATAAACCAAATGGTCGTAACATTCTGCACGATGACACCGACGTCGGCAGGCAGACCGCCTTCCGGAACGATACGGCCGTTTATAAAACGAATCAGCACTTTTTCCGCTCCTGTCGGATAAGAGGTCGGCAGTACTTTTATCTCGACACTACCGCGACCATCGCGCTTTGCGCGTTTGGCGGCTTTTTTCAGTGCGACGGCGGCGTCTTTTTTATTGTCTTCGATTCCGAAAACAACAT
>JAAZKT010000123.1 GCA_012799695.1 Clostridiaceae bacterium | reverse complement strand
TCCAATTGATGGACAGACTCGAGAGTGGTGCCTCGAGTCTGTTATTTTGTTTGACCGTTATTGCATTTCGCGCGATGTGATTAAGACCCTCTCACTCTCATCAGATCCTTGCTCTAGTGACGTGCGATTGCACTTCACGCGAGACTGAGTCCGCCGCCCTCGTTCTGTTCATTCTTGAAATCTTGCTTTATGATTGGACTTGTGACGGGTCTTAGATTATTAGGGACTGCTACGATGAAAACGGCAATGGACAACTCGATGAAAAAAGTGATTCTCTTCATCCATGGGTTTGCGGGACATCCCAACCAATTCAAGCTGTTCTATCCTGAAATCCCTGATGGATATGATTATCACGCGCTACTTCTGGCGGGACATGGCGGGAGCGTCGACGACTTCGGCAGAGCCTCTATGAAAGAGTGGCAGAATCAAGTTGATGAGAGTATGGTCGAGTTGAGCGAAAAATACGACGAGATTTACGTGGTCGCTCATTCGATGGGAACGCTGTTCGCCATGCAAAGAGCCCAGGTTCACAATGTCAAAGCGTTGTTTCTACTCGCGGTGCCTCTGTATATAAGGGTTAGTCTTTTGCCTTTTCTGGGTAATTTGCGAATGATCATTCGAGCCAGCCGTGATAGCGTCCATAGCACATACGATCCTTGTTCCGGTGTCGAAGCAGATATGCGATTCTGGAAATACTTAAAGTGGATTCCCAATTACGTATCGCTCTCAAAAGAATCCCGGAAGACACGAGCTCTTGTGGAAAGCAAACCATGGACCGGCAAGAAGTGCGTCATTTTTCAGTCGGCACACGATGAATTAGTCAGTTCCAAATCGGAGAAGCTATTAACAGGTTTAGGTTGCGACGTTGATATTTTGGAGAATTCCTCGCACCACCAGTACAGTCAAACGGACGGCGAGAAGCTTGTGCAGGCTTTTCACGCGTGGCTGAAGTGATGATAATTTGTGTGATGATGAGAGTGGGAGCGTTTGGCTGTGGATAGTAATAACGGAGACAAAAAAACCGTCCCCTTAATTCAATTCGTGTCTTCCATGCTGATTTTCGGTACGATCGGCATCTTCCGAAGGTACATCTCCCTTCCCTCCGGGTTTCTGATTTTTGCGCGTGGGCTGCTCGGCGGACTATCAGTGATCTTATTTGTAAAGCTGAGAAGCGGTCATGTCTTCCGCCGTAGCGGCATGCGGCATCTCGTTTGGCTTATCTTGACCGGCGTGCTGCTGGGCAGTGAGTGGATTATGCTTTTTGAAGCCTATAATCTTACGACTGTCGCGATCGCGTCGCTGTGCAACTACATGCAACCGATTATTGTTTTGTTGCTGTCGCCATTGGTATTCAAGGAGAGAATGACGGCAAAAAAACTGATCTGTGGGGTCATCGCGGTGGCTGGGATGGTTTTGGTTTCCGGCGTCACGGAAGGAAACGTTATAGCGGTAAACCACACCAAGGGGGTTCTGCTCGGGCTTGGATCGGCAATACTTTACGCGATGTTTGTCATCATGAACAAAAAAATCACAAACATTGATCCCTATACGAAGACGGTGATCCAATTGTTCTCCGCAGCAGCTGTCACGATTCCTTACTTATTCTTATCAGGCGAACTCGGCAGAATTGAGTTCGATCCGATCACTGTCACGCTTCTCTTAGTTGTCGGCATCGTTCATACAGGCTTCTCCTATGTGCTTTATTTTAGAAGTATGGAAGGGCTGAAAGCACAAACCATCGCTATTTTAAGCTATATCGATCCTATCGCCGCGTTACTTTTCTCCGCACTTATCTTAAAGGAATCATTGAGCGCCCTAGGACTTGCCGGGGCCGTCATGATCCTAGGGGCAGCCATCGTGAGCGAATTTGAGAGAAAGAGAGTACGAAGAAATGAGTAGCGAAAAAACAGCGTATTTCAGAACTCAGTATGAAAAGTTATATTCGGACGAAGATTATTATTGGGGGCTGGAACCGGCACCTTTTCTGGATGAGCTGATTGCATGGACAGGTAAAAACTCTAACGGCTTAAAGGTTCTCGACGTCGGATGCGGGGAAGGTAAAGATGCTGTCTATATGGCCCAAAAAGGGTGTGAGGTTACCGCTTTTGATATCACGAAGTCAGGCATTCGAAAGACCAAAAAACTGGCGAAGACAAAGGGTGTAAAGATCAATGCGTTTGTCGCCGATATTAATGATTTCCAGATTGACGATGAATTCGATGTCATTTATTCCACGGGGACAATACAGTATCTCTTCAAAGACAGAATCGAAGGTTTTTTTGCAAAGATCAAGCAATTGACACGGATTGGAGGGGTTGTCTATTTCAATGTGTTTGTGAACAAATCATTCTTAGAATTACCGCCCGATTGGGATAAAGAAGAAACGATGTGGAAGACGGGGGAACTATTTCTACATTTTGCGGATTGGAAAATACACAAGATCGACGAAGTGATCTTCGAGTGTCATAGCGGAGGCATTAAACACTATCATTGTATGGATACGATCGTAGCCGAACGCGCGATTTGAAATGTTTTCCTGTCACCATCTGCATAGCGAAACGGATGTAGAGATACTTGTATAGAAATATTTGAAAACAATGGGGAGAATACAAAGATGAACGAGCTGAACCATCTTAATCTGCAGAAGAGATTGAAAGATCGGTTTTTCCGCTACATAGCGATTGAGAGTCAAAGCCAAGAGGGCGTGAATGAAGTGCCGAGCACGCCCGGTCAATGGACACTTGCCAGATTGCTTATGCGGGATCTCGAAACGTTAGGTCTGCAAGGCATTTCAATCAACGAACACGGTGTCGTTCAGGCACATCTTCCGGCGCGACTTCATGAAACCCACAAAGTGGTGCCATCGATTGGCTTTGTCTGTTATATGGATACGGTCGATGTGGGACTGTCACCTGAGATCCATCCGGTATTGATTTGCGATTATCATGGTGGAGATATCTGTCAGATCCACCCGCGGCATTCTCACACCGAACTATTTTACAGACGCTCACAATTTCCACTCACGATGCGAGTTTTTGCCCATGGGATCTGCGGAAAAATCCTGCCTTACAACACTGAAACTGATTGAACTGGCTACACGAGAAGACCGTTAGAACGGAGACCATATGTCTTTCATGAAACTGGAACAATTACATCGCGATGCGTACGGCATGATCCATGCGGCGTTGGAAAGCGCCAAACCGCAAAGAGCTGTCAAACAGGCGTTGGTAGCGCTTCCAGATGATGGTAAAGCGCTCTATCTGCTTGCGATCGGGAAGGCGGCATGGAGCATGGCTGAAGCCGCCACCGACGTGCTCGGCGATCGCATCGTCGAAGGTATCGTGATCACCAAGTACGGCCATGTTCGAGGTGAATTGAAGAACATTACCTCGTACGAAGCAGGACACCCGATACCGGACGAAAACACGCTCAAAGCGACGCGGAAAGCTCTGAAGCTCGCCGCCCGATTGACGGCGGCGGACCGCCTTATCTTCTTGATCTCCGGTGGCGGATCCGCTCTCTTTGAAGATAGCGACTTGAGTCTTTCCGAGCTACAGGACATAAACCGCCAGTTGCTTGCGTCCGGAGCCGACATTGTCAGCATGAATACGCTCCGAAAACGCTTCTCGAACGTCAAGGGCGGCCAATTTGCCGAATGCGTAAAGCCAGCCCAAATCTTCTCCATTGTGCTTTCCGACGTTCTCGGCGACCGTCTCGACATGATCGCCTCAGGTCCCGCGTACCCCGATCTTTCGACGAGCGACGACGCGAAGCGCATCGTCGCGGACTATGGAATCGAGCTTCCGGAAAGAGCACTCGCCTTGCTCGACAAGCCGTTGCCGCAGAATTTGTCCAACGTAACGACGAAGATCGTCGGCTCGGTGCGCGGACTTATCGCAGAGGCTGAAGCGAAGGCAAAAGAGCGAGGCTACGAAACGATCGTGTTGAGCGACAGAGTCGACTGCGAAGCGAGAGATCTCGGTCATTTTTTGGGTACCATCGCGGAGATCAAGGGAGGCGAGGAGCGCCAAAAGCTTGCCTTTATCTTAGGCGGTGAGACGGTCGTCACGTTACGGGGAGATGGTATGGGCGGTAGAAATCAGGAGATCGCTCTCGCTTCCGCTCCTTACCTTGCGAATGTCCCGGGGAGTCTCGTTTTTTCTGTCGGATCGGACGGAACGGACGGTCCGACCGACGCGGCGGGCGGAATCGTCGACAGCACGACGCTCGAAAAACTCGCAAAAGCCGGGTTCGACATCGATGACGTGTTAAGGAGAAATGACAGTTATACGGCTTTGAAGGCCGTCGACGCGCTGATCATGACGGGGCCGACCGGCACGAACGTCAATGACCTTACGTGTCTTCTGCTATCCGATTAAAGAGCGTATTTGCTCCACGTATTCCTTCTCCATCTCAAAGCACTTTTCGCATTCTGAGATGAGTTGTTCCGGATCTTTCGTGTCAAGATCACTGTAGAGGAGCTTTCTGAAGTCAGATTCATACTTGTCCCTTATGGTTTTGATTTCACTTACAAAGAGTGAGTAATTCTTTACCAACGCTCTCGCCAGAACGGTAGCATCGTTGCTATAGTCGACGGAATAATCAACATTATCAAACCCTTGGACTGTTTTGTCGCCCGAAAAGACGATCGGTTTGAAGAGCGATACGCAAGGATGAGGACTGCCTGTAAACCAAATGATGAATTTGTCGCCTATGTAATCGACGATCATGGACGATGTAGCTTCCGATTTGATGAACGGACCGGAATGGATGCAGATCGACTTCATCCCTTTCTTTATCTTTTGATCCGCAGTCATATGGGATCGCAAGACGTTCATCACGTTTGTCAACTCTCTGTCCGAAGTCTTGAGATAGTTGTAAGCGTATTTTCGTCTGGCATCACCTTTCGTAAAGAAAGTGACAAGCTTGTTTTCATATCTTGTTTTGAAATTACATGGTTTTTCAGTGTCAGGGTCGACCTCGCAATAATCGTCCGTAATGGAATAGCAATTAGAGATGGCCGCGACGTCGCGTATTTCTTGCAACGCCCAGTGCTTCCCGCACGTTTCCAACACGTACCCACGCTCAAAGTCTTTGATCAGGAAAGAGTTATGATACTTTAAGGATCCCCTGTAACCGCCGTCCCCGCCCTGTTCATGCTCTTTGAGCAAGTTTGTGATGAAGCTTACGGCCTCCTGTGCGTCTTTGCAGTTGTGCAACGCCAGTCGCAAGATATCCATACCCAACAGGGCATGGTCCGCCACCTTTGCCTTTGGGAAAACAGCCTCATTGCCTATTGACAAACCGAACTGATTGACCCCCATTTCGGCTCCCCACATCCATACGGGGCGCGATATCAATGCACTGTACGGATTGTCAAACTTGTCGAAAATGGATTTTAGTGCCAAGAGTGGACCACTCGTGTATTTTGAGGAAGCCTCGATATACGGTCTTTGATTGAATTCATCCACCGGATTCTCGGAATAGTAAACGATTTGAGGTTCTCCGGGTTCCCGATCTGAATTTTTGCCGAAAAAAGAGCGCCCACTTCCATCCCTAGAAAACATTGCCACCGTATCACACATGGTAACGATCCTCCCGCCGAAATATTATGGAAACCATTTGTGTTATTAGTACTATTTTTTCATGAATGCGAGCTTTCTTCAAGCCGATCGCTACACCAAGGAAAAGCTCTATGGGCGTACCGCTTTGATCGTGTGATACGTCATGGCTAAGATCAAAGGTGGCTTTATACGTTGTCTTTAACCATTTGATCGTGATAGCATCAAATTAAGTGTTAGCGTATTGTATTGCGACTCCAAGATCGCGGGTCAATCATTTGTCAATCGAAGGGGAAATCGGCATGAATCACAAGGAAATCCGACTGAAATTTGAACAGGCGTCAGCATTTTTCGCGACGAACCAAACGCGATCTTATGATTTTCGTCGCTCTTGTCTTGAAGCTCTTGAAAGAGGGATACGGAGTCATGAGAAGGGTCTCTATCTCGCACTGAAGAAAGACTTGAATAAAAGTGAACACGAAGCGTTTATCACGGAGATAAGCCTCGTTTATGGAGAGTTATCGTACATCAAAAAACGCTTTCGTCGATGGATGCGTCCGAAAACGGTTCTTCCGTCGATCGCTCAAATGCCTTCTTCCGTGCGCGTCCATCCCGAGCCATACGGTGTCTGTCTCATCATGTCGCCATGGAATTATCCGGCGCTCCTGACACTAAGTCCGCTGATCGGCGCCATCGCGGCAGGCAACGTCTGTCTTCTGAAGCCGTCCGCGTATAGTCCTCACACGTCGTCCGCCATTGCGACTATTGTTCGGGAAAGCCTTCCTGAAGGCGTCGTATTTGTCGTGGAAGGCGGGCGCGCGGAGAATGAGACGCTGCTCGATCTGCCGTTTGATTACACCTTTTTCACCGGAAGTCCTACGGTCGGACGACTTGTGATGGAAAAGGCGTCTCGCCATTTGACCCCGGTGACATTAGAACTAGGCGGTCGATCGCCCGTCATCGTCGACGAGAGCGCCGACATCGAGAAAACAGCCAAGCGGCTGACATTCGGCAAACTGACAAATGCGGGACAGACATGTATCGCGCCAAACCACGTCTTCGTTCACCGCTCTGTCGCAGATCAGCTGGTCGAGGAGCTCGTGCAAAACTTTTCGAGGACGTTTGATTCGGAGGAGCATTACCGGAAAGATTATCCGCGTATCGTCAACCGGAAGCATTTTGATCGTTTAATGCAACTCATCGAAGGACAGGAGATCGCCGTCGGCGGTCAAGGGGATAGTGAGCGATTGCAGATCGAGCCAACTGTTCTTTTGAATTCCTCCAAGGACTCCCCTGTCATGGCGGAAGAGATTTTCGGACCGATCCTTCCCGTTATCCCTTATGACTCCTTGGAAGATGTCATCGCCGAGATCAAGACGGAGCCGAAGCCTCTCGCACTTTACTTTTTCACGAAAGACAAAGAACGTGCACAACGCGTGATTGATGAGATATCTTACGGCGGTGGATGTATCAATGACTGCCTTCTTCATATCGCCTCACCCTATGCTCCCTTCGGCGGTGTCGGGAACAGCGGTATGGGCAGGTATCACGGGGTGGATAGTTTCAGGACATTCAGCCATTTCAAAACCGTACTGAAGAAGTCTTGGTATTTCGACGTCTCGCTTCGATACCATCCGTTTACGGAGAAGAAAACGAGGCAGGCAAAGCGTATTCTCTAATAAGAAAAGGGGAAGCGTTCGCGCTTGCTCAAGACGGATTATTTCATTGACAATTAAGAAATGCTCGTGTTAATATCGCTATGCTCCGTGGCGTCATAGCCCGGGAGTAGCCGATGCTCAATGTGGAGGGTTGTCCGAGCTGGCTGAAGGAGCGCGACTGGAAATCGCGTGTGCCCCTACAAGGGTACCGAGAGTTCGAATCTCTTGCCCTCCGCCAATATTGAAAAAGCCGTCGTTCCGGTTTTCGTAACGACGGCTTGTTCGTTGCCCTTATCTGAGCGAGGATTCATCGAGAGCGGAGGACACTCAGTGTCTTGATAAAATCAGATGTTATCTTTCGCGATCATTCTCCGAGAGACGTTCTTGATCAATCTCAGTCGTCAGGTATGCTTGATATCCTTCGTAACGGTAACTTGCGTCGATCCCTTTCATAAAGAGTTCGCGTTCGTCTATTCTGTCAGTCAAAGCGCTTTCCAAAAGCACCTTGATTTCCGTCGTGCGTACGGGGCTTCGTTCCATCGCTAGAAGATAATCTTCGCGATCGATGCGGCTCCAGTCCACGACAAGAGCGATCGCATCTTTCAGCATGGCGTCAAGCCAGATGCGAAGGCTTCTTCCGTTGCCTTCCCAGAAGGGATGTGCGACATTCATTTCTACATACTTCTCAACGATCTCGTCAAAAGTGCTTTGTGGCATCTGTTCAATCGTCTTAACGGCTTTATCGAGATAGAGGCAGGACGCAAACCTAAAGTGTCCTTTCGCAATGTTGACATCGCGAAGCTTGCCGGCGAAATCGTAGATGTCCGAAAATAAATGAGCATGAATGTCAGACAATCCGCGAAACGTGCCTACTTCAATCTCATCGAGAATACCGTGATCAAACAGTTCGATCGCTCGTTGTTTGCTGATTTTCTCTTCCATGCGGGAAAGAAGAGCTGGATCCGTAATACCAAGTTTATTGTCCATTGCCATGTCCTAAGCCTATCCTTATCTCTTGTTTCCATTCTAGCACGCAGCCCTCTCTCATCAGCGATCACAACCGTAGCCACATCAGCAAATAAATCATCGCAGAACAGGGGCGTGTGGACATAGGTGTCCATACCTCTGGAATTCTCTAGAACGCGTTATATAGCGCATTAATCAAAACAGGTGGGGTTTTGTCAGAATCGTCTTCAATCGCGCTTAGCGGGCGTTCTGCAAGGATCACCACAGATCAACGGTATACATCATGTCTGTGAGCGATTTCGATAACCAAAATGACAAGTGCTTCATCTTGAATGTCCGCCAACAGCCTATAATCTCCTATTCAAGTTTCTCGAAGGCAAGGCGCTTAATAAGCGATGACACGCCGCAACCATAGGGCGCGGAAACTTGGCGTAGAAATTTGCTTTCTTCTTTGTTAAGACGGACGCTTACAATTTCACCCATTTTTCTAACCTCCTACATTTGTAATATATTCTACGTTGAGAACGCCAATAGTCAAGCACCCATCGATCCTTATCGATGATGAGCGGTATAATATGCCGGTAGGTTTGAAGGTTCGCAGGGTTCAGGGAGAAAGGTTAAAAAACTCCCCGCTGCTCATATCAGTATCGGCGGGGAGTTTCGTGCAGATATCATCAGTACTATCCAAATAGCTTGCGAAGCTCTATAAGTTCCATTCCCTGACCTGACTCGATAAAAGTTCTGTTGCCTTCATTTGATGCGAAAATCCGCTCGCCCTGCAGATCAAAAATTCCCTGACAACACCCGCCTAGGACGTAATACCAATCGGCATCGGGCTGGTCACCTAAGAATAGTGCGTATGATTTTCCTTCTTCAAGAAGCGGACGATCTTTCATTTGCACGATATCAATGACGTTATCTTCCGTGACGCCTTTAATCACTTCTTGCACGCGAACTTTCGAAATCACAGAATAACCATACGGGTGATCTTCCTGGGAGAGCACCGTTCCGGTTACAACGAGGTACGCGTCTCTGGCAAGTGATAGCATGTCAGAGTATCCGTCAAGATAACAAGCATCGACTTCGATATCAAGAGGATTGTCGATCTCCTCTGGTATTTGATCACCAACCATTTTTACGGCTGGTGCAGGCACTTCGTTGGTTGACTGAATCGCCCTGTTGTCGTGACACGCGCTGATCATCAAAATGCCTACAGCGAGAAGTGCGGCAACAACAATGAGATATTTTTTTGACATGTCTTAGATCCTCCTTTTAGCTACTAGTGAACTGCTTCACTACCACACGTCTTCGTCCGGCAAGCCAGTCTTCCGTGAGAGCGACTGTCTCTAGTCGTTCTTGAACCTGTCGCTTCATCATCTTGATGTAGCGCTCGGCTTCCTCTCCTTCTTTGTCGCCTTCGGACGGGAAGAAGTAGCTGCCTGTCGATTGTGAAAGAATCAATATGGCTTCTCTGCGTCGATGGCAACCAACTGACCCACGCGAGATCGCAACATTCATTAATCCGGCGATGAGGCCGGATGCCGGCGTCGATATTTCTCACCTGTGAAGAATCACTGTGTCGTAGCGCAAGCACCATAATTCTTATTTCTTTCCGAAGGTTTGTTCAAATGCCAACCATTTGTCGTCTCCGAAATAAGAGATGATGTCTTTAAGGGACACAAGAGACAAGACGTCTTTTTGCTCGGGATTGTCAACGGTGTAAACGCCTTGAGAGGGGGTCAACAATGTTGGCATTGTGTCTTCATATTGATGAAGAACAAATAGGTATGTCCGCCCTATGTCAAGCTCGAGCATTCCCGCTAACAACGGAATGTTCGCCTTAGCACAGTCACCCAGAAGCGCGCGTTGCTCATCGACCATCACATCTTTCAAGCCGCCGATCATGCGCATATGGATTGTTTCCGCGGGCTCACCCTTGTAGAAAGTAAGCGTCTCGATTTCATAAACCGTGTGCAAATAAACATCCGATCCGTATGAATCCGCGGAAGGCGGTCTGCCGGTCTTAATGTCATACATCTGGAAGGATATGCCGCTGATTTTGCCTAACACAACAATATTCCCCGCCTCGACCAGCTCATGCGCACTTTCATACGCCGGCCAGTCAAGAGATATGATGGTGTGATTCACATCCGTCACGTTCGTGGAAGTGAAAGCGCCGATGGGAGCTTGTGTGGCGGAAGCGCCGGTTCCATCACCGGTACTTTCCGGAGGCGTTGTCGCTTTCCGCAATTGAGCGTACTTGACGATACTTATCATGCCGACTGCAAGGCATAGGCAAGCCGCGATCGGAACGAGTGTTTTCCACACGCGCTTTTTACCAACTTTGTCATCTCTGTCTGCCGTCTCAACGTATGTCGGATCAATGCCGCCTATGGCATCCAAAAGTTCGTATCGTTTCATGTCATGTAACCTTCTTTCTCTAAGTGCTCCCGCAGTTCTTCTCGCATACGGAACAACATGACCTTGACCTTGCTCTGTGAATAGCCGTACCTCTTGCAGATCTCAGAAATCGTGTCAAAAAACCAGTATCGTCGCACAAAGACGTTGCGCTTATCCACCGAGCAACTCCCGAGGAATGCATTGATGGAATGGCTTAAATCATTCAGCTCAATCTCGCCCATAAGGTCATCTTTCCCTGGGATGCATTCATGCATTTCCTGTGTCAGTTCAGAGAACAGGGCATATCGCTTCTGACTCATGTTCTTTCTGCATTCATCGATCGCAAGATGTCGGATGATTCTCCCTAAGAAGGCAAACAGATAGGTTCGCGGCTCGTGTGGCGGTATGCGATTCCATGCCTCAAGGTAGGTATCGTTTTCGCATTCTTCAGCAGACTCGCGGTTATGGAGGATGTTGTGTGCAATCCGCCGGAGCTTGGCACCGTACTTCTGCGCTGTCAACGATATGGCAGACTCGTTTCTGGATAAATAAAGATCTACGATTTGTGAATCGTCCAACTTAAAGTCCTCCTCTAACCGCCATATCCATGCCTTCACCCTATATAGCGGATTTTTGCCCTCGGCGGTTACATAAAAACTCAAAATTAGTATAACGGTTACGGCGGAGAAGACATTTCAAGACAAAAAAGACGACTCAGGATTGTAACCGTTCTTTCGTCCTTTGGTGGCAAGCATAACAAAACGAACGCAATCCACTCAGAAAGCACACCGGTGCATTTGGGTACATTACAATCTAAGCCAACTTAATAGGCACTCACTTTGTGCTGAGTGTTTTGATTGTATAGCTTACAAACACCAGCACATATACAGGGGTAGATATACTCGGTCATTTTCAATTTTCATCTGCTTCGGGTGCAAGACATATTGTGTGCCAATTCGCTTCCCAAACTTATTCTTAAACCTGTCCAAGGAAGTTGTACCGTACTGGCGAGGAGACTTTACTTCGATTGGACTAATTCGCGGTTTACCGTCTGCATCGGTATAAGGACGAGTGATAAGAAAATCAATTTCCATGCGTTCTTCTCCCTCTTTATGCCCTGATTGAGAGTAGAAAAAGAGTTTATGACCAGCAGCAACAAGCATTTGCGCCACAAGATTTTCTACCAGCATCCCTTCATTCATTCCAATATTTCCCCTTAAGATAGAGCGATAAACCGTTTCGGCGGTAGTATCCTTATCCGCAAATGCCAGTGTGACAAGAAGTCCCGTGTCTGCCATGTAGGACTTAAGTGATCTGTACTCTTTATTTAAAGAAAGTCCCACAATGGGATCGGTAGATGCGTAACAGAGATTGCTTATGCGAGCGTCTTCAAGCCAGAAGAAGGCTTCCTCATAATCTCTCATACGTGCGTTTTTATCTAAAGATGCCAGTGTAAATTTCTTTTCTCGCTTAGACAATTGCCCCGGAATGTTATCAAGTACAGATACGACCTTGAACTTGTAGCCTCTAGCGAATCTGGCAACATCATTTCTATATAGAGTAAGGATTTGCCTTTTTTCTTGATCGACAACTGAGAAATCTCTTTCTTCAATATAAGTCGCTACAACTTTTGGCATACCACCTACCAGCATATATTCACGCAATAGTCCTGAGGCGCGCCTGTGCAAACCTTCCGGCAAAGGTTTAAGCTCTTCAAATTGCTTGCGAATCAGAGTTGCTAGATTCTCCTCGCCCATAGCCCAAAGGAATTCTTCAAAATCGAGCGGTTCAAGTGCTAAAGTTTCTTCTTCAGAGGGAAGAACGATTTTATCAATATTTTGCTTTATAGAAAGTAATGACCCGGTCTCAATATAATCGTAACGACCATCGGCAACCAGATATTTTATTAGACCGCGCGCTTGAGGAAACATCTGCACTTCATCAAACACCACCAGTGAATCGCCCTCGATTAAAGTGACGCCATAAAATGCCTGAAGATACAGAAATAAGGTGTCAAAGTCCGTGCGATAATCTTCAAAGTAACTTTTAACTTCATTCGGCGCTTGGAAGAAATCGATCACAAGGTAGGAGCTGTATTCGTTTTTACCGAAAGTTTCAGCCAATGTACTTTTGCCCACGCGACGTGCACCTTCGATTAATACAGCGGTTTTTCCATGTGAATTATTTTTCCACTTAAGTAGTTTGTCGTAGGCTTTCCGTTTGAGCATGGCAAATCCTCAGAACTTTCTTGAAGCTAATCGAAAATATTCAGCTTATATACCCACACTATACACGAGTTACACACGTTCTGCAAAACTTACCTCTTGGAAATCAACACATTCTGCAAAAGTATAACATGCAAGTTATACACAAATGGCAATACTTTCATCTGTGAGCGATTTCGATAACCAAAATGACAAGTACTTCATCTTGAATGTCCGCCAACAGCCTATAATCTCCAATGCGATATCGCCAATAACCGGATAAGTTACCAACGAGCGCTTGTCCGCGCTGGCGAGGATTCTCACAGTTCACAATGTTTTGCATAATCCACGCATCAATCAGTCGTTTTGTCGCCTCATCTAATTTTGCGTGCTGTTTGAGCGCTCGCTTCGTGTATTCAACTTTGTAGCTCATAGACCGAGGCTTTTTCTAACTTCCTCATACGGTATCGTTTCAAGCGTGCCTGCTGCTTTTTCCGCTTCATAATCCTGAATGATCTGTAAATCGTACTCATCTTCAAGTTTCTCGAAGGCGAGGCGCTTAATAAGCGATGACACGCCGCAACCATAGAGCGCGGAAACTTGGCGTAGAAATTTGCTTTCTTCTTCGTTAAGACGGACGCTTACAATTTCACCCATTTTTCTAACCTCCTACATTTGTAATACATTCTGCTGTGAGAACGAAAAAAAATCAATAGGAAACGCTTTTTACTGGCGCTCTGCAGCTACTTTCTCTTGCTTTTAAAAGTCTTTTTTCTTTCCGGAATGTGGAGCGAATATATTTGTTCAAATTCCAGTGCGCCTGCATTAATGGAGGGCGAAAAATATAAAGAAATTGAAGTAAAATAATGAATTTGAATTCGTTATATGGTTTATAATGCGATTAAGATCTCAAAACAAAAAATAGGCGAGAGAATGCATCGAACTTGTATAAAAAACGAAAACAAGGAAGAAGACACTGGCGGTAAGCGGCGATGTATTTATTTTCGGGAGATGAGATGATGAAATATAGCCCACATTTGTCGTTGTTGTATTATCTCTGCGGATTTTTTTATATGGGTTTCGGCACATATGCAGTAGATACCAACGCAAAAAGCTATGTCAACAGGCTGTTTGTACTCGCGATGAGTTCGACAGCAACTTGGGCATTCGCATATTCCATTTCAACTTCAGCGCCTACGGCGGAAGCAAGTGCATATTGGAGATGTATGTCCGTTTTCGGTTGGGGAGTTTTTTACAGCATCCTACTCCACTTTGTACTGATTCTGACCAAAACTGAAATTCGAATTAGTAAGTGGGTTTTGCACACTTTAATTTATTTGCCCGCTGTAATAAACATATTTTTGTTTGCGCCCTTCGGATATCTTGCGGAGAAGCAATACCACATGGTGAAATCCGATTTCGGATGGGTAAATATCCTTCCCGGCGACTCGTGGAGAATTTGGATTGCCTTATACTACTTGGTATTTGCAGCCGCAAGTGTATTATTACTTATTCGCTGGTGGAGAAATCTTGAACCTCAGGATCCTCAGAAGCGTCTGGCAAGGAATTTCTTAATATCCGTACTGTTTCCCTTCATTTTGGGAATAGCGACAGATACGATGCCCGACATCCTCGGGATAAAGTATTTTCCCAAATTGGTTGTAGTATTTATTATTCTTCCCGTGACAATGCTTTCTT
>JAAZKT010000107.1 GCA_012799695.1 Clostridiaceae bacterium | reverse complement strand
ATGATCGATGGGTCGCATCTCCCGTTTGAGGAGAATATTGAACTTACGCGCCGTGTCGTCGACTATGCGCACAGCCATGACCCCCTGGTTGTAGTGGAAGCCGAACTCGGTCGCCTTGAAGGCGTTGAGGATGACGTCGTTGTCAGTGCCGAGGATGCTTCGTATACAGATCCTGATGAGGTTGAAGAATTTGTAACGCGCACAGGCTGTGACTCGCTCGCTATTGCGATCGGTACAAGTCACGGCGCGTATAAATTTAAGCCGGGACAAAAACCGCAACTCCGCTTCGATATTCTCGAAGAGATAGAACGCCGTCTACCGGGATTCCCTATTGTTTTGCACGGTGCCAGTTCTGTCGTTCCGGAATTCGTCGAAATAATCAATAAATACGGCGGCTCCATGCCTGACGCCATCGGCATTCCCGAAGACATGTTGCGCAAAGCTGCCGGCATGGCTGTCTGCAAGATCAATATCGACAGCGATCTTCGCCTTGCGATGACAGCATCCGTCCGCAAGTATCTCGGCGAGAATCCCGCCGATTTCGATCCGCGTCAATACCTCGGTCCAGCGAGACTTGCGATCGAGGAGATTGTCGCCCATAAAATTAAGAATGTTTTAGGTTGTGACGGCAAGGCATAATATTTAAACGGTGGTGACTATGGATCTCAATCGGGACCGCATTCAGTCTTTATTGACGACAGATAACCCCGGCGATCGAGAATCTGCGTCTATCCTGATTGGTCAGTTGACTCAGCTGCTCCGAGAACTTAATCACGCTTACTATAATCTCGATCGACCGTTGACATCAGACGAGATGTATGATCGGCTTCTCCGCAAGCTCGAGTTGCTCGAAGATGAATGGCCTGAGCTTACTCTTCGCGATTCGCCCACGGCAGTCGTCGGCGGAGAAGTTTCATCGAAATTTACGCCTGTTCCGCATCGGTTTCCAATGCTTTCACTTCTCGACGCTTTTTCTTACGATGAGGTCATAGCATTCGTTGATCGAATCCTTTTGCAGTACCCTGAGACGACTTTCATCGTTGAGATGAAAATTGACGGTCTTTCCGTAAGCCTTACGTTTGAAGACGGGATTCTAGTGAGGGGTGTGACGCGCGGGGATGGTGTTACGTACGGCGAGGATGTCACTGAGAATATCAGGCAAATCGTTTCTATTCCTCTCGCACTTGGCGAGCAACCTTCTGAGCTTGTAGTTCGCGGGGAAGTCTATATGTCATATGCTTCCTTTGCCGCCCTCAATCGATCGCTAGATCAATCGGAAGAAAAGATGTTTGCCAATCCGCGAAATGCAGCGTCCGGGACGCTTCGACAGCTCGACGCGAAGGTCGTACGTGATCGCGCACTTTCTTTCTTCGCTTTTGAGATTCAGCATTCGTCCAAAATTTTTGCGAGCGACTACGAATCTCTCGCTTGGTTGCTAAGCACCGGCGTTCCTGTGATCCCTGACATTGCCAAATGTCGTTCAGCGGACGAAGTAATTGAGGCAATTGAATCGATCGGAAGAAAACGTGATGAATTGCCATTCCAAATTGACGGAGCTGTCGTTAAGGTTGATGAGCTCCATCCGCGCGATTTGATCGGCGCTACAAGCAAATTCCCCAGATGGGCCATTGCCTACAAGTATCCGCCTGAACAGAAAGAGACGGTCGTCCTTGATATTTCGGCGCAAGTCGGGCGAACGGGGCGTATCACGCCGCTCGCACATCTCGCTCCCGTCAATCTCGCAGGATCGACGGTGCAAAGAGCGACACTGCACAATCAAAGTATTGTCGACCAACTCGATGTGCGCATTGGAGACACGGTTCTAGTCCAAAAAGATGGCGATATCATTCCTGGCATCTTGAAGGTCAATATAGACAAGCGCCCTCCGAAGACGGAGCGCTATGTACTTCCCTCAACATGTCCCGCTTGCGGTTCTGAGACAGAATACGTGGGGGGAGGAGCTGATCTTTATTGCACCGGCATTGATTGCCCTGCGCAGCTTGTACGCCATTTGATATATTTTGCTTCGAAAGACGCCATGGATATCGCCGGTCTCGGAGAAAAAGTCTCAGAAGCGCTCTACCAAGGCGGGTATGTCCGTTCCATTGCTGACCTCTATAGGTTGCACGAGAAACGTGATGCATTGGTCGAAGAAGGAATCATTGGCCGTGATCGAAGTGTCGACGCGCTCCTATCGGAACTTGAACGTTCAAAGACAGCGCCGCTCGAGCGAATTCTTACCGGATTCGGCATTCCGCTCGTCGGTCGCCAGACAGCACAAGCTCTTGTGAATGCAATTCCAGATCTGCGGCGCCTAGCGGCTACGGATGAAGAGACGCTCGCTTCCATCAAGGATATCGGTCCTGCGACCGCGCACTCAATTAGTCACTGGTTCTCACTCCCGCAATCGGAACAGCTGTTGGACCGTCTTGAGAAAAGCGGATTACAAATGACAGCCGAGAAAACGGAACTGGATAAACCGCTCGATGGACAGACATTTGTTCTAACGGGTACATTGAATACCATGACGCGCAACGAAGCGAGGGCTGCTTTGGAGAAGCTTGGAGCGCACGTTGCAGGTTCTGTTTCCTCGCGTACATCCGTCGTCGTTGTGGGAGACAACCCGGGCAGCAAGGCGGATCGTGCACAAGAGTTGGGTATTCGTCGTTTGGATGAGGAAGCTTTTATCGACTTTTTGGCGTCGCACAATGATGGAGATCAGTCATGATGATGTATTTCATTCTGGGGTTGATTGCCTGTTTGGGACTTGTGAGCGCGCTCTTTGTGTTGCTGATCGTGTTTCTGCGAAAAAATTGGAACCACGCGTGCAAGTCGCGCCTCTCTTTTCTTGCACCGATCCTGCTTGTCGCTGTAATCTCTTACCTTTCAGTTACGATATTGGTTCCGATGGTCTTTGATTTCGTTCAGCTAGTTAATCGTCAATATGACGTGCGGGAGATCGATATACCCGATGAGGCGATACCGCAAAACCATTCGTTGATTCTTGATGGTCAAAGATATTATTTCCCGCCCGGTACGTTTAAAACCGGTGAACAGGGGCGTTATCAGATTACTTACACTCCGAGGACATTCTATATCATCAATGTCGTGCGCTTTGGAGACCTTCCCGATCATTAACTGATTGAACCGTCGAGACGGCGCACCCGATTTTTTTGATTGGGGCGAAAAACTCTTCACCCTCGCTCTCTATAATGAAAGCGGGAGGAGGGGAGCTGGAATGCGGCGCGATCAATCAATCCGGTCGGATATGAAGTCTGAACAGATGGAAGAACTCAGAAGGCCAAAGGACGAGTTCGGATTCTACTTGGTCGCTTCAAATCGTGAACTCCTGAATCACGTGGAAAAGCTGATGAACCGTCAAGGACTATTCGGTGTGATGGATTCATCGGGAAGAGTGCACTACCTCATTGATGCTCGAAAAGGGTCTCCCTATGCGGCGAGGAGAATATTGACAACAGCGGAACATCTTATCCGTGAGCAGTCGCGTCTCGAAATCGGACAAATAGCGCAAGTGTACCATGCAATCGACTCAGTTCTTGAGCGCTTCGCGTTCAATGTCCATTTGAGAGGCTATCGACTTCTACAAGAGATGATGCGTTTGATAGCGGAGGATGTATCGCTTCTCAACCCGATCAGCAAACGGCTATATCCATTGATTGCAGAGAGATACAAGATGACGCCTTATCAGGTAGAGAGGAATGTACGATACCTTTTTGACGACCTGGCGAGGCGAGAAAAGCAGGCAGTGGAGGAAGAGACGGGTCGACTTTCTTGCAGGCTTCTTCTGTCACAGGAATCGCGGCTTCCGGTTGCTCGCACTGTATCGAGACTAGCTGAAATGGTCGATGACCATCTCGCACGCACCACAATATCTGACAAGAGTTGAGGTTTTCTATCATTAAAGTGAGGGCTGTCATTCGACAGCCCTCACATAAAGTCAAAACGAGAGTTTAGATTACTTGTTTACCCGCATTTTCAAGTTTTTCCCAGCCTTGAATGCCGGCGCTTTTGTTGCGGGGATCAGAATCTCCTCCTTGGTGCTTGGGTTGCGACCTTTACGCGCTGCACGATGACGAACCTCAAAGGTGCCGAAACCGACAAGAACGACTTTCTCATCGTTCGCAAGTTGTTCTGCGATGACGTCGAAAACAGCCGAAACTGCCTTTTCACTATCTTTTTTTGTCAGTTGCGTTCTTTCCGCCACTGCGTTGATCAGTTCATTTTTATTCATTCTTTAGCCTCCTTCTGGCAATATCTCTGCCTATTATCACGATCAAACGGCGTCTTGTCAAGGGTTTGACGTCTTTTGCCGTCACAGGATGCCAATTTTTCCGAAGAAAATTCATTTTTGGTAAATTATTACATCTTGCATGGCATGAAGGCTCGGCTTTTTAATGTATCTTGCTAATCAAGTGCTACGCCGTCAGACCGACCATTATGCTTGCAAGTAAAGTCACGTTGCTGTACCATACCAACAGTGAAGAACAAACTATATTTCATTTAATAAAGAAGGTAAGAGATATGAACGCAACTAAAGATATGCTGATCGCCGAGATACTTCGACTTGACCGCAACCTTGCGGGTCTCTTGATGGGACATGGGCTTCATTGTGTCGGCTGTATGATGGCGAACAATGAGACTTTGGAGCAAGCCTGTCAGGTTCATGGAGTAGACGCTGATCTTTTGTTGAATGACATCAATGCGTATCTTGACTCAACTCGGGCACTAAAAGAGTAGCGATAGCATACCATAGCTTCTTTTTTTAGTTTGCAAAAATCGGTTAATTGAAAGAGATGGAAAACAGACAATCGCGTACCTTTCGGCATCTAACGCCGCGTAAAGCGTTCCTAATTGCTTTTGATGCCGCCTCGACCGTCATCACGGCTCTTCTGGCATTGTTGCTGATTTATGAAGGGAGTATACCTCAGCACTTTTGGAGCCAATTTAAGGGGACGTGGTACTTTTTTGTCCTGATTGGAATAATTGTTTTCCCGCTTTTCGGATTCTATACACAGATGTGGGCTTTTGCTCGCGGCGGTCAGTACTTGATTTTAGTTGCAGGTACGACGGCTCACCTTTTTATAACAGTTCTTGTACTTCAGCTTATAAAGCAAAGTTTCACTCTTCCCACCTATATACTATTCTGGTTTTTGCTGACGGGTGCTGTGACGGCGATCCGCCTTCTATATCGCTTCTATAGATCACATAGGATGGTAAAAAGGGCGAAGCGCAGAACCAAAGGTAATAGGAAGATACGAGTCATGGTCGTCGGCGCCGGTGCGGCCGGAAGCCAACTTATAGTCGAGTTAAAAACGACTCAGAGCCAACGGATTCCCGTATGCGCGGTTGACGACAATGTCTTGACGCACTACTACAGAAACAATGGTGTGCCTGTTCTCGGAGATCGATACGATATCGAGAAGCTGGCAGTGGATATGCATATAGATGAGATTATTGTTGCTATCCCGTCCGCCTCGAGCAAGACAATCCGCAACATCTTGGAAATATGCCATCGCACAGATTGTCGCGTCAGGATTTTGCCTTTCTTCACCGAGCTTGACAGCGGAATAGTCCATCTATCCGATGTTCGCGATATCAGAATTGACGACCTGCTCGGAAGAGAGGCTGTTGAATACGACATGGAAAAGGTCAGTGGATTTATACGAGACAAGACGGTTCTCGTTACGGGCGGCGGAGGTTCGATCGGTTCGGAACTTGCGAGGCAGATTGCCTCCTTTGAGCCCGCACTTCTCATTCTCTACGATGTGTATGAGAATGGCGTCTATGAGTTGCAACAAGATCTTCTCGAGCGCCACGGCAGACGCCTTAATCTAAAAGTGCTGATCGGATCGGTTCGGGATTGCAGGCGTGTCGAACAGATGTTCAACGAATATGTCCCGGACGTTGTCTTCCATGCGGCGGCTCACAAGCACGTTCCTCTGATGGAAGAAAGCCCGGGAGAGGCTGTAAAAAATAATATTTATGGAACATACAATGTGGCCATGACAGCTGCACGTTTCGGCGTTCCTCGATTCGTGCTGATTTCAACAGACAAAGCGGTAAAGCCGACGAATGCTATGGGAGCGAGCAAGAGACTTTGTGAAGTGGTCATCTTGACGCTCGGTAAGATTTGGAAAGACACATCGTTCGCCGCGGTCCGTTTCGGCAATGTTCTCGGAAGTAGCGGCAGCGTTATCCCGCTATTCGAAAAACAGATTAGGAATCGTCGTCCTGTAACGGTTACGCATCCTAAAGTTGAGCGCTACTTCATGACGATTCCCGAGGCGTCAAGTCTTGTTCTACAGGCAGGTGCTTACGCAAAGGGCGGAGAGATATTCGTTTTGGATATGGGCGAACCTGTCAGAATCGACAAGCTCGCGCGCGACATGATTCGCATTTCGGGGCTTGTGCCCGAT
>JAAZKT010000004.1 GCA_012799695.1 Clostridiaceae bacterium | reverse complement strand
TTAAAGATGACCGTTACATCATCTTCATCAAAAGATAAACCGTCATCAATTAAATTGAGTTCCGATATTCCGGCAAGCCTGGAGAGCGTTGGAAGCCCGTCTTGAAGCCTGGAGACAAGTGCGCGGTCATCGGCGCGAAAACTCGCAGCAAAACGATGAGCGGGAGCGATCTTGTACTCGGCACGAAGATTTCTGATACCACGAATGGCACTGACGAGACTTGTCATAGTCTGCTCGGCATCGTCATCATGCTGATATTGATCAGCGTCGGGCCAATCTTCTAAAATCAGTAATTTCCCTTCGTGGAGAAGGCCGTATACTCGTTCGGTAACGAAAGGCATAAACGGGTGCAGCAATTTAAGCGAATCGGAAAAGACGCGATACAGAACAGCTTGGGCTGCCCTCCCCGTGCGCCCTCCTTCCCGTAGCCGTTCTTTGACAAGCTCGATATACCAGTCGCAAAAATAATCCCAAAGGAACGAATAGATCTTCTCTTGGGCCATTCCGAGCTCCATCGCGTCAATGTTGTCAGAGAGCGACATGATCGTGTCCTTCAATTCCGACATGATCCATCGATCTTCAATCGTATAATCGTCGTCAGAGATATCGTAGAAATCGATATCGTCATCGAGATTCATCACGATGAATCGGAATGCATTCCAAACTTTGTTGATAAAGTTTCTGCCATTTTCGAACTTCTCGTCCCGACAGCGTAAGTCCTTGCCCGGCGTCGTACCGACCATCAATCCATAGCGCAAGGCGTCCGCTCCATATCGATCGATAATTTCAAGCGGATTAACGCCATTACCGAGCGACTTTGACATCTTGCGCCCAAGCTCGTCGCGAACCATGCCGTGAATCAAGACGTAATGGAAAGGCACATTCCCCGTATTATGGAGAGACGAAAAAATCATCCGTGCAACCCAGAAGAAGATGATATCGTAGCCGGTCACGAGGACATCTGTCGGATAGAACGTCTTAAAATCCTCCGTCTCATCGGGCCAGCCAAGCGTCGAGAAAGCCCAAAGCGCAGACGAAAACCATGTATCGAGCGTATCTTCATCCTGTTCCAATCGTTGACTGCCGCATGATGGGCATGAAACTGGAGTTCCCTCTGACACGACGATCTCGTCGCAATCTTCGCAGTACCATACGGGAATACGGTGTCCCCACCAAAGTTGACGTGAGATGCACCAGTCGCGAATCCCCTCCATCCAGTTAAAATAAATTTTTTTGAAGTGATCAGGTACAAATGTTGTGTCGCCCTCACGGACAGCCTCAATCGCAGGACCGGCAAGGGGATCCATTTTCACAAACCATTGCAGGGAAATTTTCGGCTCGACGATTGTGTCACAGCGCTGGCATGTGCCGACGTTGTGGCGCATCGGTTCAACTTTAAGAAGATACCCCAGTTCTCTGAGATCGTTCACAATAGCTTGACGCGCTTCAAAGGCGGACAGTCCGGCGTAGGAGCCGCACTCATCTGTCATACGAGCATCATTGGTCAGGATATCAATTACAGGCAAGTTATGACGCAATCCGATTTCGTAATCGTTAGGATCGTGCGCCGGCGTAATTTTTACGTATCCGGTCCCGAATTCAGGATCGACGTAAGGATCGGCAATAATCGGTATATCGCGATCGGTAAGCGGAAGATGCACCATGCGACCGACGTGATGTCCTCGTTGTTCATCGTCGGGGTGCACTGCGACGGCCGTGTCCGCAAGCATTGTCTCGGGGCGTGTAGTCGCGATGGCGATCGACCCTTCTCCATCGGCGAAGGGGTAACGAATCGTATAGAGAAAAGCGTCCTTTTCCTCATGTTCCACTTCAATGTCGGAGATCGAAGTCAGACAGGATGGACACCAGTTGATCATACGCTCGCCGCGATAGATCAGCCCTTCCTCGTATAAATCCTTAAAGACGCGCAGGACAGCCCTCGAGAGTCCTTCATCCATCGTGAATCGCTGACGTTTCCAGTCACAAGAAAGACCAAGCCGCTGTTGTTGACCGGTGATGCGATCATGATACAACTCTTTCCATTCCCAACAGCGTTCAAGAAATGCTTCTCTGCCGAGCGCCTCTTTTGTGACACCCTCTTCATTCAACTGTTGAACGACGAGTGCCTCCGTCGCAATGGAAGCATGGTCTGTTCCAGGCAGAAAGAGCGCATTTTTGCCGCGCATTCTGTTGTAGCGGATCAGGACATCTGGAAGCGTATTGTCGAGCGCGTGACCCATATGAAGCTCCCCCGTTATATTGGGCGGCGGCATCACGATGGTAAACGACTCCTTATCGGAAGGAGCTTCTGCGTGAAAAGCATCACGATCCAACCATTCCTTGTAGATAAGCGGTTCATCCGATTTTGGATCAAAAGTCTTTGCAATAGAGTCAATTTTTATCATTTATTCAACCTTTCTGCCAATTATTTAACTTGCAGGCTAATTATCTAAAACGCCCGGACGATAATCGAGTTTCACTCTTATTAAGATGAGACTTCCGCGCGCACCCGGGTCGACAATACGAAATCCGAATCTGACGATCTCTGCAGTATTATTCGCTAACTCAGAATCTGCCCACCTGATTATCTGTTGCCTGAAAGCGTCTTCGATTTTTCTCGGCGGCGACTCAAAGACGA
>JAAZKT010000106.1 GCA_012799695.1 Clostridiaceae bacterium | reverse complement strand
TCACAGGGCTTTTTCATGGCTGCCGATCCAGGATTTGAACCCGGACAAACTGAGTCAGAGTCAGGTGTGCTACCGTTACACTAATCGGCAATGAATGAATTCGATAACGTACGCTATGGTATCACAGTGCCTCATAATAAACAAGCCGGCGAATCACTCGAGGCGTTCCGGCGATGTCTAGCGATGTCTAAGTCATGGAGAACTGCCGTATCTCTAGGCGTTTAGGTACGTTTTGGCTCTCAATAACCTATCGGGACAGCATCAGGGATTCTCAATCGTTGGGGTCAATTGGACAATATCATAACGTCGGTCTTCAAGCCCGCCCGTGGAGACCATGACGTAAACACTATCATTGAATTTGCCAACATCAAGATAATGCCTGAGACATTCACGCGATGACCGCGGCATCTCGCGCTCGAAGAGTACATCGCTCTTAACCCACTCGAGTGTTCCTTCACTACAGCTATCAGGTATCGCTTTACCGGACTCTTTAACATCCGCGAAAAAGTAATAATTCTGTCTGATCTCATTATTTACATATCGTAGCGTCACATACTTTAGGCGAATATTTTCAATGTCCTCACGCTCGATACCGGTCTCCTCTTTCAATTCGCGTAAAGCAGCCATAAGAGGATCGTTCAAATCGCATATTTCCATATGGCCGCCGATATTTCGCCACGAAGGAGTCCGCAACACCCGCGAACCGACGCGATAGAGAAGCAGAACGTACTCTCCATCAAAAAGATAAAAACCAGCCATATTTCGAAATTTCATGTAATTAAACTCCTTTTCCGACCGGACATCTCCATTACAGCAAGTGTCACGATGGCAACAGCATAGGGAATCATCTGCAAAAAGTGTGTTGGGATATTAAATGATTGTAGCTGAATGGCAAGCGCACTGAAAAAACCAAATAGTACAGCCACGAGAGTTGTCTGGAATGGTTTTCCGCGGGCTATCAAGATAGCGGCTAGACAAATAAATCCCCTGCCAGCACTCATATTACGGGAGAACAAAACGACATTGGAAATAGAGAGTTGCGCTCCCGACAAACCTACCAACAAGCCTGCGGCAATGCTCGCCGCATACTGTATCATTTCCGGGCGCTTTCCGGCGCGTGCAAGCGCGGTGGGAGCACTGCCCGCTGAACGGATCCATAACCCATATGGCGTCTTGTACAAAATATAACGGACGATAACGACGAGAAGAATTGTGGCGTACACTAAGAGACTAAAATTAAAGAAAAGAACGTCCAAGAGCGGGACGCCCGTGCCGATTCTCAAACGGGCAATCGCTTTAATGTCGGGCGAATTAAACGCATCCTTTCCCGGAAAAAGAATGCGCGTCAAAAACAGTGTCAGGGAGGCGATGAAAATGTTGACCGCGATACCGATGGCAAAATTATTCGCACGGAGCGTAATCACGAAAAACGAATAGAATAGAGAAATGATCACACCTGTTACGATAGCGGCCAATAATCCGATCGTTGCACTCGAAAACAGATATGAAAAGGTCACAGCTGAAAAGGCGCTTCCAAGCATAATGGCTTCCATCGCAACATTCATGATGCCCGCGTGATATGTAATCAATCCGCCGAGTGAACACAAAATCAGAGGAGTCGCCATAACAACTGTGGACGTATATAGACTATGTAAAAAAGGAATCATCTCCCCTCCTCCCAATTATCGTAATCATTGAACCCTTGTGAACCATCTGCACATCAAAGCTTTACCAATGTTTATTGTGAAGGCGAACGACGGTTCGCTTTTTCCTTACTTATCCGTCCTGCCGCCACATCAGAAGTTGGCGGACGTCTGACGCGCACCTTGAGCGAAAGCGTAGCTCTCGCGGCAAAGAAGAAGACGATTATGGACTGCAGGACACCGACGATTTCTGAGGGAATCGAGGTATGAACCTGCATATTGATGGCACCCACCTGAAGAATGGCAAAGATTGTGGTAACACCGAAAGCAATCCACGGGATGTTGCCGGATATCAGAGACACGAGCAT
>JAAZKT010000105.1 GCA_012799695.1 Clostridiaceae bacterium | reverse complement strand
TGTGTTGCCGACTAAAAACAAGAGCGACAACACCTAATTTTCTAAGAAAGGAGGTCTAGTCGAGAGCGTCGTTCTCTTCCAAAACACCCGTCCAACTTAACTTGCCAAAAAACAAGTTTTGTACGATGGGCTTGCTTAATCTCGCCTGTCTTTCCCTTCTATGACTCTATTCTACCAGCTTTTACTCACTTTTAGTAACATTCAATACAATTCTAAACCTCGATCAGCGCAGTATTTGAGTCAATTCTTGAATAACTACTCTACTGTCCAAGTTACTTTGGCATTCAGCGTTTGAGTGAAAAGTCCCGTTTTCTACGACCTCGTTCAGAAGTCCTTCGGCTAATTCATCACTTGATCAACGCTGAAAGTTTTTTGAACTCAGGCGTACCTGAAACTTGAAGCAGATCGAAAAGGATTGTCTCCGTATTCGTGACAACGGCGCCCATCTCGCTAAATAAGTCGAGCGCGTTATTCTTGTTTTCTTGTGTTCGCGAATCGACCGCGTCAAACGGAACAAAGACCATGTACCCTTCCGCGAGCAAATCGCGCACCGTTTGAAAGACACAAACGTGCGTCTCAGCCCCGATGACGATCACCTGTTTGCGATTGTACCGCTCTACGCATTCTTTCACTTCGGGCGTAAACGCCGTAAAGGAGGTCTTGTGAAAAACATCTACGGGAAGCTCTTCCGACTCTATTAATGATAAGAGCGAATCGACCGTGTGACCGAGTCCTCTCGGATACTGCTCCGTCATGACGACGGGAAGATTGAATATCTTGGCGACTTGAAGCAACACGCTCGCTTGCTTTAACAAGAGATCCCTGTCGTACATGGCGGGCATCAGGCGTTCCTGAAGATCGATCACGAGGAGAATCGCTTCTTCTTTATCCAGTTGGTACGTTGATTTCATGACATTATTGTCTCGCTTTCTTTCTGACACTTAATCGCTTTATTCGCGGCTTGTCTCTTTCATGCGCTGGCGGATATCCCGCTCTTGTGAACGCTCCTTGATCGTCTCGCGCTTGTCGTAAAGCTTCTTTCCTCGCGCGACGCCGATTTCAATCTTGACACGTCCGTCGACAAAATACGCCTTAAGCGGAACGAGCGTCATGCCGCGCTGTTGCGTGGCGACGTCGAGCTGACGGATCTCGTGTTTATGTGCGAGAAGCTTGCGGTCGCGCGTCGGGTCCGGGTTGAATCGGTTGCCCTGCTCATACGGTCGGATGTGCGCGCCGATCAGGAAGAGCTCGCCATCACGAACCGCCACATAAGCTTCTCCGAGACTGAAATGACCTTGACGGATTGATTTCACCTCTGTTCCCGTGAGAACGATTCCAGTCTCAAGGCGGCGGGTAATGTGGTATTCGAATCGCGCGCGCCTGTTTTCCGTAATGAGCTTCATCTTTTTTGCATCCGTACTCATCTCTCCGTTCCCCTCTCCACCGCCGGCTGACCGATGATGTCATCGAGTTCCGCCATCGGAACGGCGTTCAAATCCAACGCCGCGCGTCTACCGTCTCTCCACGCATAATAGCCTGCCGAGGCGATCATCGCCGCATTGTCCGTGCAGTATACGGGCGGCGGAACGATTAGCCGAACACCCGCGGAGGTCGTCATCTCCTCCATTGCCTCACGAAGCTTTCTGTTCGCGGACACCCCCCCGCCAAGCACGAGAGTCTTGTAGCCCATGTCAAAGAGCGCCGTCTCCGTGTGCGCCACAAGCGCTTCGACAATGGACGATTGGAAGGTCGCGGCGAAGTCGGCTTCCGAGCACGATGACGGCCATCTTCTCCCCTCGCGATCTGCCTCGCGTTCAAGCTTTCTATAAACATTGATGGCGGCCGTTTTCACGCCGCTGAAAGAGAAATCGTACGAATCGGGGAAATGCGTGACAGGAAGATAGAAAGCGTCGGACCTTCCTCCTTCTGATGCTTGTTCGATCAGCGGACCTCCGGGATAGCCGAGTCCGATACTCCTGGCGATCTTGTCGAATGCCTCTCCCGGGGCGTCATCTCTCGTCCGCGCCAGCGTGCGATAATATGTATACTCAAGCACCTCGACGAGCGACGCATGACCGCCCGAAACGATAAGACAGAGAAACGGCGGTTCTAGTGAACGATCTGTCAGATATGAAGCCGCGATGTGACCTTCCAAGTGGTTCACCGGTATCAAGGGCAGCCCCGTCGCGGCGGTCAAACCCTTCGCGGCAGATACACCGACGAGCAGAGCTCCAACAAGACCCGGTCCGTAAGTGACGGCGATGGCGGTCAGGTCATCGAGGCCCACGTTCGCATCGCTCAAAGCATAGTCGATTACAGGCAGAATCGACTTCACGTGTTCACGCGAAGCGATCTCGGGAACGACACCGCCGTACTCAGCATGCAGGTCGATCTGCGACGCGATCACGTTCGACAGAATCGTCACGCCGTTTTCAACGACTGCGGCGGCAGTCTCGTCGCACGACGTCTCAATCCCCAATATGAGATGTCTTTTATGATTTTTTCGATTCACCTGTTTATTTCCTATCCAATGTCGCCGTCCATGTTTAAACGTCATTGACTCTATGATCCTCGCATTGAGAATAACAGAGTTTTGAACGACAGAACAAGCATCCGACCGCCTTTAACGGTTGGAGTCGTTCAGACCAAAATGATATCATTAACTAACGGATCGAAAAGTCGATACGAAACGGTGTCTTTTAAAAGTTTTTTGAATGTGAGAAGATCGCAAATTGAGACGAAAGCTAAAGCACAAATCCAGAAACGTTAAACGTCGCGTCGTATTCTCCGTATTTATTGTCTTCACGGTGATTTTGGCGTTCTTCTTGCTCGTCGTGATCAGCAGTCTCGTGAAAGCCGACAGGCTGATGAAAATAGACGGCGAACCCGTATCTCCCTATGCGACAAATCGGTTCACTTCATTTCGATCAGTCGGCTTTACCTCCGGTAAGGGACAGATACCGCTGAAAGGATGGCTCATCCAGACGCGTACGACTCCGCCGCGTGCGACCTTGATCATCGTGCACCAACAAGGCGGCAACAGATTGCCTTACGGTCTTGCCACGGCGTCCCTGTACAGCCAGCTCACTAAAGCAGGTTTTCAGATTCTCGCCTTTGACTTGCGCCATTCCGGCGAATCGGGAGGAGAAATGTCGTCGTTCGGTTATGCGGAGGCCGAGGACGTGCGCATGGCCCTCGAGTGGACGATCCGCAACACGTCGGACACCCCGATTGTTCTCTACGGCTTCGGTTCAGGGACGACGGCTATTTTCCGCATGATGGATCAGTTGCAACAAAATATAGACAGCGAGAAAATTGACGGTCAACCGGACACCGGTTCGCTTTCTTCGTCTACGCTCCCCGCAACCGAAATAAAGAAAAGAATCTGTGCTCTCGTTTTCGATTCACCGGCTAGAGACAGCGACGATTATATCAGGGCAGTCGTCCGTCAGGAGAATAATCGATGGCTTTTCTGGCTGAAGAACACAACGCCCTACGCTGTTAGAATGTCTATCGGCAACAGTAAGAAAGCTGATTATTTCTCAGAGTTCACGACATTGACACTCCCTCTCATGATCTTCGGGCATGAAAACGATTGCGTGCTGCCCGAAGAGGCGTACCGCCCCATGATCGAGGAGCGCCTGCGGCTACACCCCACATGGACGTCATTCTATGAGGCGAAGGGATCCGGACACTTGTCATCTTACGATGACGACCCCGACGGCTACACGGAGGCTTTGCTTGATTTCTTACAAAAATGGTTCCCCGCCGCTAATTGAGTTTGCCGCTCGATGGATATCACTTCGAAGAAACTCGCAGTAGATAAATAGTTTTTATACATTATAATGAAATGGTGAATAATAAAATCATTAAGTTCGCGCGGAAAGGACGATAAGATGAACGGACACTTCGCACTTCCTACAGTAAAAAATGAACCTCTCCTTGATTACTCTCCCGGCTCACCGGCGCGTGAGTCTCTCAAGGCGGAGCTTAAGAGACAGTCAGAGATCACGCTTGACATTCCGGTCATTATAGGGGGCAAAGATATCAGTACCGGGAACTTGAAGACGGTCGTCATGCCTCACAATCACAGGCATGTACTCGCTCGCGTCCACCAAGCAGGTGAGAAAGAATTGAAACTCGCTATTGATGCGGCGCTCGAAGCGAAAAAGAGTTGGGCTGCCATGCCATATGCTCACCGTCAGGGAATTTACCTGAAAGCCGCCGAATTGCTGTCAGGCCCGTGGCGCGACATCATCAATGCCGCGACGATGCTTGGCCAGAGCAAAACAGTTTATCAGGCGGAGATCGATTCGGCATGTGAACTTTGCGATTTCCTTCGTTTTAATGTCGCGTACGCCGACGAGATCTATAAGATACAACCCGACAGCGCAAAAGGTGTGTGGAACAGAATGGAGTATCGCCCGCTCGACGGTTTTGTTTTAGCGGTGACACCTTTCAACTTCACCTCGATCGCCGGCAACCTGCCAATCGCGCCGGCCCTCATGGGCAACACGGTCGTATGGAAGCCGGCAGGGACGGCTGCACTTGCGAGCTACTATTTTTATCTTCTCCTTTGTGAAGCCGGTCTCCCGCCCGGCGTCATCAACTTCGTGCCGTCCTCCGGTCGCGATGTCGGCGCTCACGTCGTCAGCGATCCGCGTTTGGGCGGCGTTCATTTCACGGGTTCGACGGCGACGTTCAATGAGATTTGGCGAGAAGTCGGATGCAATATTTCGAACTACGAGCAATACCCTCGCCTTGTCGGAGAGACGGGCGGAAAAGATTTCGTCTTCGCCCACAACTCCGCCGATGTCGGCGCCTTGATTGCGGCGCTTGTCCGCGGCGCTTTCGAGTATCAGGGTCAAAAATGCTCCGCCGCCTCGCGCGCTTATATACCGAAGAGCATCTGGCCGAAGGTCAAGTCGCTTCTCCTAAGAGAAATTGAAGAACTCAAAGTCGGCGATCCCGCTGATTTTACGACGTTCATGTCTGCCGTGATCGACCAAGAATCGTTCGATCGCATTAGAGGCTATATCGAGAGAGCGAAAGAGTCCGAAGAAGCCGACGTGCTGTGCGGGGGCTACGATGACAGCCGCGGTTACTTCATCTACCCGACCGTCATCGAAGCGAAAAATCCTCGCTATGAGAGCATGTGCGAGGAAATTTTCGGACCCGTCCTGACTGTCTATGTCTATGAGGATGAACGCTTCGAGGAGACGCTCGATCTTTGCGACTCGTCATCGCCCTACGCTCTGACCGGAGCGGTTTTCGCAAAGGATCGCAAAGTCCTCGTCCATATGGAGAATCGCCTGCGCCATGCGGCCGGCAATTTCTATCTGAATGACAAACCGACAGGCGCCGTCGTCGGGCAGCAACCGTTCGGCGGATCGCGCGCATCGGGAACGAACGACAAGGCCGGGTCGCTTTTGAATATGATCCGCTGGACGAGTCCTCGCGTCATCAAGGAGACATTCGTGCCGATTTACGACATTGCATACCCCTACATGGTCGAGGAATGAGGAGTGTACCTGTCGGGCGCAAACAGTTACAAACGTTCTGATGGATTGCTCTAAGAAAGCTCGTCCGACTTGGGGCATCGTACAATGCCAATTGATTTACCTTGAGGGGGCAACGTTCGTCCTCCTTTAGGTCAATCGAATACAAATAAATGAAAGCACTTTTAAAGAGGGGGTTCTATGGGAGATCGAAGGATCACTGATCATCCGATCTTGGACTTCGATGAGGGTGAAGTCATTCACTTTACATTCGACGGCAAACCGATGGAAGGCAGAGAAGGCGATACAATCGCTTCCGCCCTCCATGCAAACGGTGTCAAGGTACTTGGATATCACTTCAAAACAAAGCGGCCACGCGGTTTTTACTGCGCAATCGGCAACTGCTCGGCCTGTCTCATGATCGTCAACGGAAAATCGAACGTGCGCACATGCACGGCGCCTTTACTGCCCGGCATGGTCGTTGAGACGCAATCGGATCGAGGGGTACCTGATGATGTATAAAATTGATCTCGTCGTCATCGGCGGTGGACCCGCCGGACTTATGGCTGCCAATACGGCGGCAGAAGCCGGTGCGGAAGTTCTGCTCCTCGAGCGCGACGGACATCTCGGCGGCCAACTCGTCAAACAGACACACAAGTTTTTCGGATCGGAGAAGCAACACGCCTCGGTACGAGGCATCGACATCTCGACGATGCTCGGCGACAGACTTGACTCCTTCGGCGACCGCGCGACCGTCTGGAAAAACGCGACGGCGATTGGTTTCTATGAAGACGGTGTCATCACGGTCGACCACGACGGCGTCTACAAAAAAGTAAAACCGAAGCGCGTCGTCGTTGCGACGGGAGCCTCCGAAAAATTCCTCTCGTTCCCGAATAACGACCTTCCCGGCATTTACGGAGCCGGCGCCGTCCAGACGATGATGAACGTCTACGGCATTCGTCCCGGGCATCGCGTTCTTATGATCGGCGCGGGCAATATCGGACTGATCGTCAGCTACCAGCTTATGCAAGCCGGTGTCTCCGTCGCCGCCATCGTGGAAGGTCTCCCGAAAATCGGCGGCTACGCCGTACATGCCGGCAAAGTTCGCCGCGCTGGCGTTCCGATCTTGACGTCTCACACGATTTTGCGCGCTGACGGTCAAGAGTCGGTCGAACGCGCGACGATCGCGCGCATTGACCGGACTTGGAACGCGATACCGGAAACAGAGAGGACAATCGAGTGTGACGTGATCTGCATATCCGTCGGATTGACGCCTCTTGCCGAACTTCTTTGGCAGGCGGGGTGCGAGATGCGCTACATCCCTGCTCTGGGCGGGAGCGTCCCTCTCCGCAATGACTGCCTCGAAACGACGGTCAAAGGCGTCTACGTCGCCGGTGACGTCACCGGCATCGAAGAAGCGAGCGCCGCCATGGTCGAAGGACATCTCGCGGGTCTTGAGGCTGCAGCCTCGCTCGGCTTCAAGAGCGACAGCTACGACGCGGAGCGAAAGGATTGCATGGAGCAATTGACGGCGCTTCGATCCGGTCCGACCGCCGAGAAGATCCGCACGGGTCTCGCCTGTACCGCATGCCTATAGGATGGAGAGGAGTCATCATGCTTATCAATACAGGAGTTCCGACTCGTGAACAAATAGAACTGCGGCTCCCCTCCCCGGAGCGAAGAGCGCGCGGTCCATACGCGATGGTCGAATGTTTCCAGGAGATCCCCTGCAACCCCTGCAGCACGTCCTGCCCGTTCGATGCCATTTTGCCGATGGGCGATATCAATGAGATTCCGGCGATCGATCTCGATCGCTGTACCGGTTGCGGTATCTGTGCGGGCGTCTGTCCAGGTCTTGCCATCTTCATCATTGACGAGAGCAAGGGAGATGGGACGGCATCCGTCACGATCCCCTACGAGTTTCGGCCGTTGCCCGAAAAAGGCGAGATGGTACGAGCCGTCAATCGTGAAGGAGACGTCATCGGCGATGCCGTTGTAACGCGCGTCCTTTTATCCAAGAAAACGAAAACGCCGCTCGTCACCGTCCGTGTAGCGGACGAACATGTACACGAAGTGCGTTTTTTCAACTTGATCGATAACAAGACAGTCTGCGACAAAACATCATCAAAGATAGAGGAAGAACCCAAAACGGACGATACGGCTTGCGCGACAGATGACGACGAGATCATCCTCTGCCGCTGTGAGGGCATCACATTGCGTACGATACGCGACTTGATCCGCGAGGGGTATACGACGGTCGACGAGATTAAGCGCATCAGCAGGGCCGGTATGGGACCGTGTCAGGCGAGAACGTGCGGTCCGCTTATCGCCTCCGAGATCGCGCGTATGACGGGGCAGCCTGTCGCCGAGATTCAACCGTCCGCTCATCGGGCACCGGTCAAACCGATGCCGATCGAGTTCTTTTTGGGAGGTGATTCAGAATGAACGTGCCGAAATCTGCATCCATCGTCATTATCGGAGGCGGTGTTTCCGGATGCGCGATCGCTTGGAATCTGGCCAACCGAGGCATCAAAGATATCGTTTTGCTTGAAAAGGATACGCTCGCTAACGGTTCGACCGGGCGCTGCGGCGCAGGTATCCGTATGCAGTGGGCTGCCGAAAAGAATTGCCGCCTCGCGCAGTATTCCGTCGAATTTTTCGAGAACGGCAACGAAATTCTCGGTTATGAACGCGACATCGAATTTGAGCAGTCCGGCTACCTTATCGTCGCCGCCAACGAGAAAGAAGCGGAGCAGTTCAAAAAGAATGTCAAATTGCAGAACAGTCTGGGAATCCCCTCCGTCTACTTGACCCCGGAAGAGGCGCGCGAGATTGTTCCTCTACTCGACACCTCGCAATTCGTCGCCGCCACCTTTTGCCAAAAAGACGGTCATCTGAACCCGTTCCACACGACCGATGCGTACGCTATGGCGGCGGAACGATTGGGCGTCAAAAAATTCAAGCATACAGAAGTCATTGGCATCGAAGTCAAAAACGGGCGTATCGAGAGCGTTGAGACGACGCGTGGACGCATCGCGACGAACATCGTCGTCAACGCGGCGGGCGGGTGGTCCAAGGCGATCGGGGCTATGGCGGGCGTCGATATCCCCACGTACGTGCAACGCCACCAGATCTTGGTCACGGAGCCCTTGGAGCCTGTCTTCAGCCCCATGGTGATGGGCTTCTCCTACAACATCTACATCCAGCAGGTGCCTCACGGATCGATTATCATGGGACGCAGCGATAATACGGAGCCTCTCGATTTCAGAACGACGTCGGGATGGAAGTTCGTCGAGGAAATGACGAAGACGTGTAGCAAGCTTCTCCCCGCCTTGAGAACGGCCAACGTCCTCAGGCAGTGGGCGGGACACTACTGCATGACGGAAGACGCACAACCGATTTACGGTCCTGCGCCCGGTCTTGAGGGCATGTACCTCGCCTGCGGCTTCAGCGGACACGGCTTCATGCTCGCCCCGGCGACGGCTCAGCTCGTCTCAGAGATGATACTCGGAGAACCGTTGACGATCGACGTCTCCGATCTCGATGTCGGACGGTTCGAACGCAGAGAACTCGTCTTCGAACACTCGGTCGTCTAATCGTCCATCTGTTCACGAACAACACAAAAAGTGCAAGGGGCAAGGCATAACGCCGAAACCCTTGCACTTTTCATTTGGCATCCGTCGTGTGTCGTAAGCGGCTTTTATTAGACCACCTGTATAAAAAACGACATCACGGCTTTTGAATCAGTTCTGTTCCCTTTCTTTCTTCCGTCTGCGGAGAACGGCTAAAATAATCAAAGCGACCGCCGATATGAGAAGCAACGCGCCGATCATGATGAGCAGCAGCGGAGGATTCGTGTCAGACTCTTTGCCATTAGTAGCGGTCGTTTTCACACTGACAACGACCGGAGGCGTGCTTGTCGGATCGTCCGATGCGGATGTATCGGGCGTTGTCATCGCCTCCGATTCAGTACTTTCAGGTGTTGTCGATACTTCTGTAATAGACTCGTCCGTTGTAGGCTCCTCCGTTGTTGTCGTAGTGTGGGTGGTGGTCGTTGTCGTTGTGGTGGTCGTGGGAGGTGGCAACTGCTTCCACAAAGCAAAGAGCTCAAGGTCATAGGTCCCCCCCAAGGGGTTGGAAAAATCCCATAATTTATTCGTGCCGGCGTCATCATAGTACCAACCTTTGAATGTACAGCCTGCTTTGGTCGGATTTGTCGGTTTTGTCACTTTGTCACTTGCGTGAGGAAGCCATTGTTTTTTGGGGACAGGCGTGCCGCCTCGTGCGTCGAAGGTCACTTTATTCCTGTGTGCCGCATCAATTCGCCAGACGCCGTCAGAAGCTCTATACCAATAATTTTGCTCCATATGGTCATCCGCCGGTTCGCCATTCAACTTAACCTCTATTTCACTACTATCATGATAAAATTCATGACCATCTTTCAACTCAATAGTATATTCAAGATAATAGGTCCCAGCTCGAGCTTCCCCGGAAGTAATGTTGTAGATCCATCCTTCATTTTCATCTTTATAGTTAAGCTCGAACGTATATTGGCGGATAGCATCCGTTGGAGGACTGACAATCATCAAGCCATTTAGAAAAGACGCGATGTCTGTCCCTCTGTATATCCACCCATCTGTGAGGATAAGGATCTCGGAGTAGGTAACGACCGCATGAACATCTCTCGATCCTTTGATCCACGGACCCGTCAGGATCGATAAGCAAATGAGGAAGAGTAAGACGCCCCTCAATATTTTTTCCGTCCGTTTCATCGTGGCTTTACCGCCTTTCATCATTTGTCTGCGCCATCGCGCTTTTGCCGCTATCTGCGGCCATGGAAGGAGTTCTTTGCCGAGAGGCGTACCAACGTAAACCTATATTGTCAGTAAAGTACGGGGCTTCACCTGATTGGTCTGCGCCATCGCGCTTTTGCCGCTATTTGCGGCCATGGAAGGAATTATTAGCCGAAAGGCATACCGCCAAAAGACGTACGGTTTTTGAACATATTATGTTAGCAAAGCACAATTCATTGCCTAAGTTCGTCTTAACACAGTTTTACTGTATTTACAATATGGTTAAATTATTTTTTATACTACATATAGAGAAAAAACGGATGAGATTTCATCTTGTTTTAGATAGAGTTGAACAGCCGAATTTACTGGAAGAATACTCTCTAACGCGTGCCCGTCGAGCCGAACCCGCCACCCCGATCACTTCCGATACTTGCCACTTCGTCTACGACGACAAATTCGGGGACTTCTATTTTTGAAAATATCAGTTGCGCGATTCGATCACCCTTGTCGATGTACAGACTTCCAAGCGGATGGCCGTTTGCGTCGACATAAATCGTCGGGTCGTGAAATCCGAATGGCAAGGTTCGCCCTGTCCGATTCTTGAAATAAGTCGCGGCGGGTATCGCCTTGTACCGCTTGTTAAAATTGGTGAGTTCCTCGGGGTGCTTCAAAAGATAAGGGATCGGGTCAAACAAAGTGGCCGTATTCTCGCAAATGACGGACACGAGTCCCCTATAATCGGCGTCGATCGTGCCGGGCGAATTTGTGATACGGAGATCAGTACGGAGCGATAAGCCGCTCCGAGGGCGCACCTGCGCCTCCAGACCGGGCGGCATCGCCAATCTGACACCGGTCGAGATCAGTGCCGTCTGTCCGGGTTCAATAACCGCGCTCTCCGCTGCGCACAAATCGAAACCCGCCGCATGTGTTGAAGCGCGCGCCGGGATGGCCGCCCCATCATCCAGCTCTATATAAACTATTTTATTGATGTCCTCTTCGACCATACACATGTCCAACATCTATAGATGAGATCTATCAGAAGTCATCCTCAACGGACGACACGGGCTGCTCAGTCTCGACGCCGGTTTCCTCCCTTTCATCGGAACTCCCCAAAGCGTCTTCAAACGTCATCTGCAGATCGCCCAACAACAATTTGCGTCCGCGCCGAGCACGGCGCAACGTCTTGTTCGGATCGTCATCGATCTCCTCAGCTCTCTCGGAGAGTTTCGTTTCGTAGATTTCGCAAAGATTGCGGTAGTAGAGCAATTCTTTTTTTATCTGCCAATGGAGTTCGCGCTGACGGATGAGTTCCGCCCTGATCGCTTCCGCCGTCTGATTGGCGAGATCCGTGTCCGCTTGTGCCGCTTGCAGTTTTTCGTACGATTCCTGCATCATACTGACGGCATTGACAAGCGCAAGCACCGCCTGCGCGGTCTGGTTCAAATGAGGAGATTTTTTCGCAACCTGTTTCATCATGGCGTCAGCCGTCGCCGCGATATCCCGCGTCTTTTGCGGATCATCGCTCGTCGTCAGCTGGTATGTAATCTTCCCGATGCGAGCCTGAATCTGTTCGATAGACGCATTCACGGTTACCACCTCCCCCAATTCTCATTATGATACTGAATTCCCGTTCAAGTGACAAATGACCTGCCCAAGCGATTCGAATAAACCTTTAAATTGGTGCGGCGTCAATTGCTCGGCGCGAATGTCGCGGCGAAGTCCGCGATCCGTCAAAAAGCGCTCCAAGACTTCCGATCCGATGCCGCAATCGTACGACGATTTTATCGCATTGGCGAGCGTCTTTCTCCTGTACCGAAAAATGTCCGTGAGAAAACGAAGGAATACGGGATCGGCCGCTCGCATTCTATGAAGCTCATCATCGGATGGAATAAGCGAAACTAACGCCGAAGTCACATGTGGTTTCGGTATGAAGGCATGACGAGAGACGGTCCGTTCCAACCGCCAATGTCCGAAAAGCCCCGTTACGATCGCAAGAACGCCATATTTTTTGGAACCGGGAGACGCCGTAAGACGCTCCAGAACATCTTGTTCGACCATAAAGAGCGCATGAGCCATGTTTGGCATCTGGCACACCGCGTGCAGGATCAGATCGGTCGTCAGATAGTAAGGTAAATTACCGAAGACGATCAGGCGTCCCCTCAAATCATGCACATACGCCCCAAAATCAACTTTGAGAGCATCTTCATACAGAACTTGAGGCTTTACGCACAGTGTCGAGAAAAGTCTCTCGTGTAATGGCTGAAACTTGCTGTCAATCTCCACCGCCACAACGTCATCCGTCAACTCCGCTAAGCGCTTCGTAATAAATCCGGGACCCGCACCGAGCTCAACGACACGATCGCCCGGTTTCAGGTCGAGGATCGATAAAATACGTTCAATCACGTTGTCATTGATGAGAAAAACTTGTCCGAGCGAGTGTTTAGGACGCAGATCGAATTCTTGAAGCAACGCAAGGTAAGACATGGTTATTGTGACATGATCCTTGTGCGACTAAGGTGATGTTGTAATCAGATAAATGCCGGATGTCCAGTTCGACCGCGTCAGATATCGGCACTCGTCAGCGTCGTAACACAAGTCGAAATTGCCTCCACTCCGGTCGCCCACAACCGCAATCCCGTAACCGACGACAAAGACGACCGAGCCGCGCGGGTAAATTGAAGAATCGGCATACGAGACGGCGACAATCCCGCGTTGCGCGAGTAGACCGGACGCTGTCCCGTGACAGGTAGGCGTCGTATGCCCCTTGCTACATTTGCCGGTGCTGCTATTTTTGATCTGATATCTGCAGACTTCGACGCCGTCGTAATGCGTTGCATACCGTGCACCCATCTTCTGAGAATAAGCGATCATGACACCGTCCACCGTAATGGTTCCATCACCGTTGTCGGTGAATCTCTCGTAATGGCGATTGATCGATGGGCTTCCCTCTTTATTGATGAGCCCGTATTGTTCAATGATGGCAAAATTGTCGCGAGCCGTCTGGTTGGAACCGCCTTTAGGCGGATTAATAAACGTGAGCGCGCCTTCCGGAGGCTTTACCGTTGTCTTACGCGTCGTCGACCCCTGCGCCGTTGTCGACGGCGGCAAGGTCGTTGTTGTCGTAGGCTCCGTCGCCGGCTTGTAGATCGTTATGAACTCGCGCGAGACGTACCCGAATACCATACCGGGCAGGCGCACTTTTGCCCACTCATCATTGAGTCCGATTACGCGCAATGGAGTGCCGTAATCTAGCTGTTGCAAAATATTCGAATTCGTTGAAGGCTCTTCACGCATGTTGAGACCGACTTTTGATTTGACGTAATAGCGAATGTCGACCGACTCAAATGCCTTCGGGTCGCGCGTCGTCGTGGAGGGCGTTGTCGTTGACGTCGTCGGCGCGAGGGTAGTTGGTGAAGAGGTGGACGTTGCGCCATCCGATTCGTCCGCGTGACTTGAAGAATCATGCTGTTTAGGATCAACATCGACGAGATAACGGTCAATCAGTCCGACACCCCCATCCGGCAGAGCATCACTGCCGCTCCCGGAAGTTGTTAATCCAACAAGAAACATTTCATCGGCTGGTAGAAATTGAGGCGCGTGATCAGTATCATTCGAGCGCATGATCAGACGTATTGAAAACACAACAAATACCGCCGAAACCAAAACTAGCGCGGTTGTCATTAACATTCTGTCAAACTTGCGTCTACGTCGCATACGATACCTTCTCCAGAAGTGCCAAAGCGCGCACTTCCGCAATGTATGGCATTATTTTAGGACGATTTCTCGGAAAAGGCAACTTATTGGTTGCGCCGGTGAAGAATGAGGCGGAGAAGACAAGCTGTTTTAATGGCGGATCGTACCGCTCGCCTTGGCATAGTGTGGTAGACTTATCTCGTTCGAGATTCATAGCTGCGAGCGACCTTTCATCTATCGAGCTCGGAACCGCGACATATCAGCGAGCGTTTGCCAGCTAATTTTTAGAAAGGACCGGCATCTTGCATGAGACGACCAAGAATTGTTTCGGAGATGGACAATTTCGTACCTGCAAAGAAACACGAATCAACCGATCTCGATTCGGTTACTTCGGTTCCCGATCCTACGCATAAAAAAGCCGTTTCTTCCGACAAACAGAAAGCATCGTCTCCTCTTCAGCACACAGGGGAAGGAATTGATGAGTTCATCGCTCTGAAAAAAGAATACTGTAATGGTGAAACGGATCAAGACATAACGGATATCAACATTGCAAAAGGGTCAAAGCAGAGACGCATTGTCACCAATGCTTTAACGTTATTTGCCATTTTGTGTTTCGCGCTTGGAATCTATTTCGTCGCCTTGCCGTCAATAGTTCACAAGAACCAAGATGATGCCGCCCGAAAGTTGCTCGAAGAACTGAAAAAGAATCAGGACGGTGCGGAAATTACGGTCAGGGCCGGTGATGTCAATGCGCCGGGCAGCTTTAGCCCGGGTCAGGATATTCTTGTCCGACCGGGCGAAATCCCCGACCCTAACAGACCGACCACTACGGAAGAACCTATTGATCGCGATGCGGTGATCACGATCAAAACCGATACCATTATGCGTATACCCAAAATCGATTTGGAAATCGCCGTGGCCCCCAATGTCAAATCCTCTTCCCTGTGGGTGTTGCCGGGACACTATCCGGCAAGCGCTCATCCCGGAAAGAAAGGTGTCGCCGCATATTTCGGACATCGCATGTACGGTAGGGGACGTCATTTCAATCGCTTGAATGAAGTCGAAAAGGGAGACACCATCGAAATTCAGCGAAAAGGTAAAATTTACACATATACCGTCGACGCCCAACACATTATTGAGCCAATCGATTTAGGCACATATGTTTTTGAAGAGACATCTAAAGCCAAAATTGTTCTCGTCACATGTCATCCGATCCAAACAACCGGCGTACCAGAATATAGAATTGTGGTTCAGGGGCATCTGACGAATACCCGAGATGCCGAGTAATTATCGTCAGTCAAATAATTCGTCGAGTGAAAGATCGCTCAAAACCGTCGCAAGGATTGCCGCTTCTTCGCGCGTGAGCGTGATGCCCTTACCCATCTTGGTATGATCGGGCGACCAGTCGCGAATATCGAGTTTAGGCGCTGAACCATTCCAGCTAACGAAGTTTAACTCACGACTCCAACCTGTTTTCGCACTGCTCGAAAGCACTGCAAGTTCTTTCTTGATTTCATACGTGAAATTTGCCATGTCGTATCTCCATTTTTCTTGTTTGGTCCGCTTTTTTTCTAGCACGACCATTATGTTATCCCGCAAGAGAAGTAGAATAATCCTCTATAATCCTCTTCCTGCAAGGATAATAATTAGTAACTAGGGCGCTTGTTAGCGTTCATTCGATTAGCCTAAGCTCTTCCGCTCTACATTCCAAATGTCCTCGGCATAATCGCGAATGGTACGATCGGAACTAAAGTGGCCACTCGCGCAGATGTTGTTCCAACACATTTTTGCCCAGTTGATCTGATTGCGATAGGCGGCATAAGCCCTGTTTCTCGTCTCGCGATAATCGTCGAAATCGCCCAGCACGTAATACGGATCTGCTTTTTCGTAACTTGATCCCTGAAGGAGTCTATTGTAGAGAGCGCGGAACATCCCCGTGTTGCCGTCCGAAATGGCGCCGCTGACCAAGGTGTCGACCACGCGCTTGAGACCTTCTATGTTTTCGTACTGCCAGTGCGACGCATAGAACTTCTTCGTTGCGGGGAAGTCTTTCAAACGAGGACCGAACATAAAGGCGTTGTCCTCCCCGACCTGCTGGAGAATCTCAATGTTTGCACCGTCGTATGTGCCGACCGTCAGAGCGCCGTTCATCATAAATTTCATGTTGCCCGTTCCGGAAGCTTCCATACCGACCGTTGAAATCTGCTCCGAGACATCTGCAGCAGGGAAAATCTTCTCCGCAAGCGAGACGTTATAGTTGTGCATAAAGATGACGCGCATCTTGTGACTTACGTCGAGGTCGTCGTTGACGATACTGGCAATCTCGTTGATAAACTTGATCGTCGCCTTCGCGAGAAAATAGCCGGGCGCCGCCTTTGCACCGAAGATATAAGCGACGGGCGGCATATCGAGGAGCGGATTCTCCTTCAGCTTGTAGTAGCGGTCGAGAATTTCGAGCGCATTCATTAACTGACGCTTATACTCATGAAGTCGCTTGATCTGCACGTCGAAGATGAAAGATGTGTCGATATCGATGCCCTCGCGCTCCCTGATCAGATCTGCGAGGCGCTCTTTGTTCTTTGCCTTAACTTCGAGCAGATTGCGCATCTCATGCGTGTCGTTGGCAAATTTTTTCAGCTCTAACAGCCTGTCCATATCCGTCAACCACGCATCGGTGCCGCTGAGGCGCGTCAACATGGCGGAAAGGTCGGGGTTGCACAAATTGAGCCAACGGCGCGGAGTAACGCCATTCGTCTTGTTTTTGAATTTATCGGGCCACCAACGGTAGAACGGATTGAACACCTCGTGTTTCAGTATTTCACTGTGGATCTTCGCCACGCCATTGATGGAATTACACGCATAAATGGCGAGAAGCGCCATATGAATCTGATTGTCGTGAATGGGCGCGAGCGCGTCGATCTCCTGCTCATTGTGACCTTTTTCGAACGCTTGCTCCCTGAACTGTTTGTCGATCATCTCGATAATCTCGAGAATGCGCGGGAACAGGAAGCGGAAGATCTCGATGTCCCATTTTTCAAGTGCTTCCTGCATGATTGTGTGATTCGTGAAAGCGAATACCTTCGTCACGATCTCCCATGCCTCATCCCAACTCTGCTGATTTTCGTCAATCAGGAGACGCATGAGCTCCGGAATAGCCAGAACGGGGTGCGTATCGTTCAATTGAATGATATTCTTGTCCGCAAAATGTGAAAAATCATAGCCGTGCAGCTCGCGGTACTTACTCACGATCGTCTGCAACGACGCGGATACAAAGAAATACTGTTGACGCACGCGCAGCACTTTCCCGTCGTATGTCGTGTCATTCGGATAGAGAACGCGACAGATGTCCTGCACTCGATTGCGCATGATGACGGCATCGTCGAATCGCTGTGAGTTGAACAGATTGAAGTCGAACTCTTCCGCGGGCTCCACCTTCCAAAGACGGATGGTGTTGACGTTCTTCGTACCCCATCCTGTCACGGGTAAATCCCAAGGAACGGCGTAAACGTCCATATCTCGGTAACGAACGAGCACCTTGTCCTCACGTCTCGTTGCCAGAAACGGATACGGAAGTTCCATCCACGCATCAGGATATTCCTTCTGATGACCATGCTCGATCTCTTGTCGGAACAGTCCGTAGCGGTACAGAAGTCCGTGACCGATGACGGGAAGTTCCATCGTCGCGGACGAGTCGATAAAGCATGCTGCGAGGCGTCCAAGGCCGCCATTGCCCAGCGCGGGATCGGTCTCTTCATTCAAGATCGCATCAAAGTCGAATCCCGCCTCATCGACAAGTTCTCGTATGACATCGAGCAATTCCCTATTAATCAGATTGTTGAGCAAACTGCGCCCAACGAGAAACTCGGCGGAAAAATAATGAACCGTGCGCCCCTCCTGATACAGCTTGCGCGTCGCCTCCCAACTGGGACCGATCAATTCCATGACGGCACGCGATAATGCCGTCCAGTACTCGTGCTCTCCGGCATGAGCGACACTCTTGCCATACTCAGCGTAAAGATGAGATTCAATTCTCTCTGCCAATAGTTCTTTTTTCATTCAATACCTCACTAGGGTCCATGCCGTTCGGCGAAAACCGAGAGTTATTATATCAGAAGTTCCATTCTTGCGTGGCGGTTCTGTGTGTCCGATATTTACTCTTTTTTCTCGACGCGTCATTTTGACGGTTAAAGACTCATGACGCGAATAACTCCGACTTGTAAACAAGTATCCTGCAATTACATTTATTTCGACGTGTTAGCGCATCCAACGATCAAAGCCGGGACTGAATAAGGGAAAGTATGGTCGACCATTTATTATTCTGCGGTCGCATCGCGATCTTGACGATCATGTCGTTCCGAGACATACGTGAACAGGTCGTCCTCGATCGCGACCTTATGTGGTTCGCCTTTTTCAATACACTCCCTCTACTCTTATCTCGAATGTATCCGGACAACCTTTCATTGCCTCCGGTCATCGCATACCACCTGAAGAAGCCCGACGGAAGCAGCATAACGACAGCAGAACAAGCGGTATCCGTACTATCCCCTTTGCCGCTGTGGCTTGCCCAATTGCTGTTTCTCGCTTTTTCGACAGGCGGCGCACTCTTTATCCTGCTCACGTCGCTTGCGCTTAAGCGCATAACGTCAAAGGAGATGATCGGCAAAGGTGATGTGCTTTTCTCGCTCGCCGCCGGTCTTGGAAGCGACTATACGATGTCATTTCGCATGGTCATGATCGCATTTGTTCTCGCCATGCCCGCCGCTGTAATCATGAAATGTGCAAAACGCGAACAGGAGAATATTGCATTCATCCCCTTTCTTGCGCTCGCCTTTCTCTGCATAACTCTCTTTTAATCTTACGTATTTGGCCCATGTCTACCTTCACCATTGTATAACTATACGTTGCTCGCACCTACGATCAAATCGCGCATTTTGACTATTCATAAAAGAGCAATACTCGCGGGCAAGTGATAAACTGGGTTCATGAGCAAAGAAACTCGTCAACGTAAAGATTTACCTCGCACCGCCGTGAGACGGCCTGTTTCGCCTCAAACGTCCGCCAGACAACGTCCGCGGAAGCAGACCAGTGACGATACGCCGCCTACCCTGAGCGTCATCGACGCGCGTATGGAAAAACGCGCGCGACTGTTCTCCTCGTCCGTCAGGCTGATGCCGATGGCCGCGCTTGGCATTGTCGTCTTTACGGTGCTTATGATCGCCATGATCATACTTGGGAAAACGGGGCAACTGGGTATCTCGCTTAGTTATAACGTGGGCGTTGAAGAATACGGCTTGTTTTCGATCCTCTCTATCGGTCTGATTCCGATCTTGACTGCTTCCGTTATGATTCTCATGTTTCGACCGACATCCGCGTACGTTCTCGGACTCGCGCCCGTAACGACTTCCTGTGTTTCCGCTTCATTCGCAGGTTTTCTTATCGGCATGTTCATATGGTGCGCCACGCAACTCATTTCCACATTTGACGCCGTTTTCGTCAAATATCTCGCACTTCCCGCCATCTGGGAGAACAGCCTTTTCTACTTCGGGAGAACAGCGCTTAGCTCCCTTACCGTCCTGCTGGCAGCCGTTCTCATGCCGGCGGTATCGATTGAACTTCTTGCACGCGGACTTATCCAACAAGCATTCACGTTAAGCGGATCGCACAGCTTCTCGAGCGTTGTCATCTCATCGCTCTTCGCGCTTACATTCTTCGATCTGAACGGCTTGTTTATTCTCATACTCTGGGGAATTGTCTCGTTTTGGATTCGGCACCGGACTGATTCCCTGATTGCGTCTTCACTTGGAACGGCTTCTTTCGCCTTGGCGATGATTTTTTCGCGGCCTATTTTTACCGCGTTTGGTCAACTTCTCTTCCGTATGCCCTTGATTGAGGTGATGAAAGTACGCATATTTTTAACGATGTGCTGTCTTATTCTTGCTGTCTTACTCTTGATACCGACGTCCATTATCAACGAGGCGGGGAAGCGCATAGCCGATGAATCAAAACGGCTGCGCGATTTGAAAAAAAATCAGAAACGACCGGGAAAAGGCAATTGGAAAAGCGCCGTGAGCCCAGCCGCTCATTATGCGTTACGAATTGCCGCTATTCTATGTACGGCTGTCTTGGCGGCTTTCATGTTTTTATTGTGATCCGGCCGGAAAAATAGACTTAATTCGACTTACTATACCGCTCGGCCTTTTGGGCGTGCTCTTCATATGTTTTGGAAAAATCCGATGTCCCTTTGCCCGTCGCGACGAAATAAAGATATTTGTCGGCTCCCGGCCATGTCCGTTCAGTAGCCGGCCAAAGCACCGCCTCAATGGCGATGGTTCCCGGCGAATTGATGGGACCTGCAGGCAGACCGTCCAGACTGTAAGTGTTGTACGCGTTGCCGCGATATTTATTAAGGTCATCATTCAAGACCCATAATACGGGCTTTAGCCCGTCTTCCAATCGAAGATAGTTGATCGTCGCGCATGATTGAAGCGGCATCTCTCTTTCGAGGCGATTTTGGAAGACCTTGGCGATTTTAGGCATCTCAACTATGCCCCCTTCCATTTGTACGATCGAGGCGAGCGTCATCACTTCGTCAATTGTCATGTTCAGCTTTTTCGCTCTCTCATAGTAACCGCCGAAACGCAGGTGGCGCTCCGTATTATTGAGTATGATTTTCAATATTTGTTGCTCAGTCGCGTTGATATCGAATTGATACGTATCGGGCCAGAGATATCCTTGCAACATCCATTCGCGCCCCGGTTTCGTTTCGATTTGCGGTACAAAAGAATAATCGGTAAAGAGATAAGGCCGGCGCACCATCGCATCGAGGAGATCCGGATTGAAACGCATACCGGCGTCGAGCATCTGCTTTTTCATCTGATTGTAGGTCATACCCTCGATGAACGTGACCGTCACGGGATCCGGCTCATTCGTCAGCACGACCATAATCTCGTCGTAACTCATGTCGGGAAGCAGATAATGCGTACCGTAACGGTATTGCCCGTCAAATCCGTTAAATTTCGAAAGAATCTCAAAGGCGAGCGTGTTATCGATCAGTCCCTCGGCTTTGAGCATCTCCGCAATATCCTTTGTGTCGAATTGTTGTCTGACGTAGACCTCAACGGCATTGGGCGTGTCCTTGTTGAACGGTGCGGAACCGTGTTCGTCAAATTGCTGTTTGAGGCTATCAAGCCTCTTGTCTTGGTCGCGCACGTACTGATAACCAAAATTGAACCCGACAAGGGCCGCCGCCATCAAGACAATGATCACGAGCAAGATGATAATCGGTTTTGATAAACGACGAGGCATACAACTCCTAGGACAATCTGTATTTCATGCCGTTATTTTACCACTTCGTCTCAACGACTACCACGACGATGGCCTCTATCGCGAATCTTCGGGCGTAATACGCGACGCGGACTCATCGCGTGCCGCTCTCCCCTTGAAAACGAATACGATGGGCGTCCCGAAGAAATCGAAATTTTCTCGTATCCTGTTTTCGAGATATCGCTCGTATGAAAAGTGCAATAATCTCTTGTCATTGACGAAAAAGATGAACGTCGGCGGCGCGACGGAACCTTGGGTCGCGTAGTAGATACGAAGCTGTCTCCCCTTCTTCTGCGGCGCAGGGTGTTGAACAATCGATTCCGCGATTACTTCGTTTAGAACGCTCGTAGCGACTCGACGTGTGGAAGCTTCATAAACGCGCAAAATCGTGGGCCATAACCGATGGATATTGAGCCCTGTCTTCACCGAAACAAAGAGAATCGGCACGTACGACATGAAGTCGAAACGCAACCGCAGTTCACGTTCAAAATCGGGGATCTTTTTCTTGCCTTCGACAAGATCCCATTTATTGACGAGAATGATCGATGCTTTGCCGTTGTTGTGCGCCAGCCCGGCGATTTTCGTGTCTTGCTCCGCCACGCCTTCCGTCGCGTCGATCATGATCAACGAGACGTCGGCTTTCCCGACGCTTTGTCTTGAGCGTAAGCCACTTACAAACTCGATACGATCGTCGACGCGCGACTTGCGGCGAAGACCGGCCGTGTCGTAAATCAAGAATTTTCCGTGTTCGTTCTCAAAAAAACTGTCAATGGCATCGCGTGTCGTTCCCGGTATGTCGGAAACGATGCTGCGCTCTTCGCCGACGAGCAAGTTGCACAGCGACGACTTGCCGACATTGGGGCGACCGACGACAGCGAGCGATATATAGTCATGTCGTTCCTCTTCAATGACCATCGCCTCCATCGGTGCCGTAATCGCATCAAGTAACTCCGTCAGGCCGAGCTTATGTGAGGCGGAAATGGCAAACGTTTCAGGGAAACCAAGTTCATAAAAAGAGTAAAATTCGAGCGGATCGTCTCCAGGTCTATCGGCTTTATTGACGGCAACGACTACAGGCTTTCCGCTTCTTCTCAATATGTCGGCGATTTCGTGCTCAAGATCGGAAATACCCGCGTCGAGCGCGCAGAGAAAGCAGATGACGTCCGCCATCTCAATCGCCACATCGACTTGGTTGTTAATGAGGCGTTGCATACTGTCATCGACAAAATCAAGTCCGCCGGTATCAATGACGGTAAAAGTGATGCCGTTCCAATCGGCCTCGCCCATCACGCGGTCACGCGTCACGCCGGGATCGGGACCGACGATTGCTTCGCGCCGTCCCGTCAGTGCGTTAAAAAGTGTCGATTTGCCGACGTTCGGACGCCCGACAATGGCTAATACAGGCATGCTCATGACCTTCCCTCACTTTCCCCTAGCGAACAAAAAGCAACGTGCCTTTGGCGCGCTGCTCCTTCGTTCACGCTACTCGTACAATTATTTGTCGTCGTCGAGCGATACGACTTCGCGTCCGTCGTAATACCCACACGACTTACAAACGATGTGCGGCATTCTCAACGCATTACACTGCGGACAACGCGAAAGGTTAACGGGATCAATCTTCCAGTTGGCGCGGTGCGTCCGCGTTCTCTTTTTCGACCATTTTCTCTTAGGAACAGCCATTGTATGTACACCTCCCCCGAGTTAGTTTTTACAATATGCGCGCCTCTAACCGAGGCAACATGTCTTTATTACGGAGTCGTCTCTCGAGACGCCTTATGTATTATCCTTCACCTTTGCCGAACTGTCAAACGGCGATCCGTTACGGTGTCACAATTCTGTCCGGCAGAACCTCCAAATGGAGTTTCGTACTCATCGCGTGTCGATTATCGAGACCGAGCGAATAACCGAGCTCGATATTGCCGCCGTCTTCCGTCATCTCGCCGCGAACTTCGTGTGTCAGGACGGAAAATTTCATCACACCATAGGGCGTGCGTCTCTGCTCAACACGTTGGTCACCCTTTACGAATTCAATTTCAAGCTCGACGTCACCGGTCCGACGCATCACGACACGACCGTCGGGGAAAAGACTGAGGCGTGTTCTCGTAACGGGCATTCCCGTCGCATCACTTTCATCGTATGTGACATTCCAAACATTTTCGCGTTCGCGATAGGAGAGTTGCCCATGCGTCATGAGTCGAACGGGTTCAAATTGTTCGCCGTCCGCCCATTGACTGCTCGTCAAATTGATGATTGCTTCGCGATTAATATCGGCCGCTGAAAGCACGCAAATCCCTCCTAGTCTTCGCACGTCTCCAAGTCAACATGATGTACGAATTCGATGGACATGTCAAGAAATCGCTCAGCCTGACGCCGGAATGTATCACCTGTGTCACTGCAGTAAAATACTGTTTCAGCATGATTCAACTCGTCTGCGGCGATGTTGTCTGCTGCACTCCATCCGTACTCATTTAGAATCGACCTCACTTCGCCCACAACGGCGGGCGCGCAATCGGTCAAAGCGGTTCCTTCCGGAAGCGCACGCGAAATCGGATCCGCTAACAGAGGGAAATGCGTACAGCCGAGAATCACAACGTGTGGATCGAATGACTTCATCGCTCCGAGATAATGCTCAGCCACTTTCTCTGAGACTTCACCCTTCCACCACCCCTCTTCGACGAGCGGGACAAAAAGCGGACAAGCTTGCTGTCGGATATCGGGTTGTTTAAACCCGCTTTCCCGCGCCAGCTCATAAATTCTATTGACGTAGACATCACTCTTAACAGTTGTGTCGGTCCCGAGAACGCCGATGCGGGCAAAATCGCGGAGCTCCTCCGGAATCATCTGAAGCGCCATTTTCGCACCGCATTCGACAACTTCAATCACAGGAACGGGATACGCGCGATTTCTCACATTGTCACCGGCGACGGCGCTCGCCGTATTGCAGGCAATGACGATCATTTTGACTCCCTTTTTCAAAAGGAAATCGGTAATCTGCACGGCATATCGACGCACCGTGTCGGCCGCTTTCGAGCCGTACGGTGAACGACCGAGATCGCCGAAGTAAAGAAATGACTCGGCGGGAAACGCATCACGCAGCATTTTCAAGACGGTCAAGCCGCCGATTCCCGAATCAAAAACCCCGATCGGCAGAGCCGCCACGTCGCTGGCGTGACTTGCGCGTTTGTCAGTTAACCGATTGTTCTCTGACGATAGAGAAGTGTCGGGAATGCCGGTCATAAGCCAAAGCTCTCCTTAATACGCTTTGCCCCAAAAGACTGAGTGGTGTGCCTCTTTGCCGCAAACGACACAGACGCGACCCTCTACATCGCCGCCTTCTTCAATGCACCGCGATGTCGCCGTCGTCAATTCTTTGATTTCAGCTTCGCACTCGGCGGAACCGCACCAATAGGCACGGATAAATCCGGGTTTCTCTTCCATCGTCCGCACAAAAGCTTCGAGTTGCTCAACGTCGTAGATACGCTCTCGCATGCTCTTCTCGGCGCGCTCAAGCATCCTGTCGTGAAGGGCGTCCAAAAGGACGGGAACCTCTTCCGCGACGCGATCAAGCGCGATGAATACTTTCTTGCGATTGTCGCGAGCTACGGCGACACACTGATTCTGCGCGATGTCACGCGGTCCGATCTCGAGTCGAATCGGAACGCCTTTCATCTCGTGCTCGGAGAACTTCCAACCGGGCATCCTGTCGCTGTCATCGAGGAGCACGCGCAATCCGGTACCTTTCAGGACGTCTCTCAGTTTCGTCGCCTCCTCGAGAACGCCTTCTTTATGCGTGGCAATCGGGATAATGACAACTTGTATCGGTGCGACGGCGGGAGGCAGTACAAGACCTTCGTCATCGCCGTGAACCATGATCAGGCCGCCGATCGAACGCGAGGACACTCCCCAAGACGTCTGATGAACGTAGCGCAACTGATTGTCTTTATCCGTGTACTGAATATTGAACGCCTTGGCAAATCCGTCTCCGAGATAGTGACTTGTCCCCGCCTGTAACGCTTTACCGTCATGCATCATCGCTTCCACCGTATATGTATCAACGGCGCCGGCGAATCTTTCAGAATCGCTCTTGAGTCCCTTTAAGACAGGAATGGCCAGCGCGTCACGATAGAAATCTTCGTAAATGTCGAGCATCCGCAGCGTTTCCTCCACCGCATCCTCTTTCGTCGCATGCGCCGTATGGCCTTCCTGCCAGAAGAATTCACGCGTACGAAGGAACGGTCGCGTCGTCTTCTCCCATCGAACAACGGAAACCCACTGATTGTACAGCTTCGGCAGATCACGCCAGCTTTGGATAATCTCGGCGTAATGATCGCAGAAAAGCACTTCCGACGTCGGACGAACGCAGAGACGTTCCGTGAGCGGAGTCTCTCCGCCGTGTGTCACCCAAGCGACCTCCGGCGCGAAACCCTCGACATGATCTTTCTCCTTCTGAAGCATGCTCTCGGGGATAAAGAGCGGCATCATCACGTTTTGGTGACCCGTATCCTTAAAACGGCGATCGAGTTCCGCTGTGATGAGTTCCCAAATCGCGTAGCCATAAGGGCGCAAAATGATGCAACCGCGTACGGATGAATAAGAACAAAGCTCCGCACCGAGACAAATATCGGTATACCAGCGTGCGAAATCTTCATCACGCGGCGTGATCGATTCAACGAATTTTTCAATTTTACTCAAGTTCGTATCTCCTGATTAAGATATTCCAACGATAATTAGACGAGTCCCAAAACCTCTACCGTCTGTATGGCGATCGACAGCTCTTCATTTGTCGGAATGACAAAGACTTCAACGCTCGATTCATCGGTGGAAATTTTCACTTCCTTGCCGCGCGTCGAGCGGTTGAGCTCTTCGTCGATAATCAATCCGAGGTAGCGAAGGCCGTCGCAGATCGTCTGACGTACGACATCGTCATTTTCGCCGATGCCGGCGGTGAAGACGATTGAATCGACCCCGCCAAGCGCCGCGATGTAGGAACCGATAATTTTGACCGCCTGATAACAGAACATACGGAGAGCGAGTTTTGCGCGGTCATTGCCTTGTGAGGCAGCTGCATGCAAATCGCGGAAGTCGGAGCTGACGCCGGAAATTCCTCGAACACCGCTCTCATGGTTCATAATGTAGTCGACATCCTTCGCCTCATCGCCGTCAAGTTTCGCGATAAACGAGACGATCGCGGGATCGATGCTTCCGCAACGCGTTCCCATCATGATGCCCTCGAGCGGCGTCAGTCCCATCGAAGTGTCGATGCACTTTCCGCCTTTGACGGCGGTGAAAGAGGAACCGTTTCCAAGATGGCACGTGATGAGACGATGCTGTTCTCCCTCGCATTGAGTCAGTTCAGCCGCACGGCGCGCGACAAATGCGTGCGACGTCCCGTGAAAACCGTAACGCCGAACGCCGTGGTCTTCGTAGTAACGGTACGGGAGTCCGTACATGTACGCTTCCGACGGCATCGTCTGATGGAAAGCCGTATCAAATACACCGACCTGCGGGATGCCGGGCATCAACTTCTCGCAGACTTCGACGCCGGTCAAGTTAGCAGGGTTGTGGAGCGGACTCCAAGGATAGCATTTGCGGACGGCATCTTTGCTCGCCTGCGTCATCTCTGTGGGTTTCGAAAAATATGGCCCTCCATGGACAATGCGATGACCGACCGCCGCGATCTCATCGAGACTCTCAATGACGGCTGCTTCCGGATCGAGTAATGTGTCAATCATCGTGCGCACGGCATCGCTGTGCGATTCAAATGAACGTCCCTCATTGATAACACGCCCCGATGCGTCTTCGTGCTTGAAGTTCGAATCCGCGATTCCGATTCTTTCACAGAGACCTTTGGCTATGACCTTTTTGTTGTCATAGTCGAATAACTGATACTTGAGCGACGAACTGCCCGAGTTGATTACGAGAATTTTCATGGTAACTCCTGTCCTGTTGCTTTTATATATGATTTGTTTCCATTCATTATAAGTTAAAAGGATCGAATCCTTTAGGCATCTTCCTCCATCGCCTGAAGACATGTCAACGCGATGACACCGATGATGTCGATCGTCTCGCAGCCACGCGACAAGTCGTTAACCGGTTTCGCTATTCCCTGCAGCATCGGACCGTAGGCGTTGGCTCCCGCCAAGCGTTGCACAAGCTTATGTCCGATATTGCCCGAGTCCAAATCGGGGAAAATGAGGCAATTGGCCCGGCCGGCGAGAACGCTGTCGGGCGTTTTGAATTTAGCGACGCCCGGTACAAGAGCAGCGTCCGCCTGAAGCTCTCCATCGATCATGAGGTCAGGAGCTTTCTCTTTGGCGAGACGCGTCGCTTCGGCGACTTTTTCCTGCCTTTCTCCTTTGCCGCTCCCATGGCTGGAGTACGAAAGAAGCGCGACGCGCGCCTCGGTTCCCGTCATTGTCTGCCAAGTGCGCGCTGATGCGACGGCAATGTCGGAAAGCTCTTCGGGAGAGGGATCGACGTTCAAAGCGCAATCGGCCATCAAAAGGAGACCTTCTTCGCCATAGGAACTGCCCGGAATGTTCATGAGAAAGAATGCCGAGACGAGTTTCGTTCCCGGTTTCGTGCGAAGAATTTGCAAGGCCGGTCTCAACGTATCAGCAGTCGTATTGACGGCGCCTGCGACGAGACCGTCCGCCATGCCGAGCTTGACGAGCATGATGCCGAATGGCGTCGGTTGAAGCATGGCCGCCCTCGCCTGCTCTTCAGTTACGCCTCGATGCTTACGCAACTCGTAATATGTGTGCACCATCGTATCCAAATGTTCACTTGAATGCGGCTCCATAAAAATGGCCCCATCGAGTTTGACATCGGGAAAAGCCGCGGTAACTTCATCGCGATTTCCGATCAAAATAATGTCGGCAATACCCTCCGCCATGACATACGCCGCGGCGTCGATCACGCGTCTATCCATGCTTTCCGGCAACACAATGGTCTTACGATTTGAGCGCGCCTTCGCCTTGACTTTATCCACAAAACTCATGCTTAATAAATCCCCCTCCTACGTTCGGATTATGCGTTTAAACAACCGTTTTGAATTATAGCATACGACCGTTTGAATAGACCCGATATAGAGGGGTTCCTTGACACTCGCTATCTAAGTGCCAACAGGACGGCGGTGTTATCCTCCGCAACGAGCCGATATGTGAACGAAGTGGAACCTGATCGATACCAACCGCCAAAAATGTCGCTTGTCTGACTTCCCGCATATTGCCGCATCATCACATCGCGTGCCGATTCAATCAGAAGAGCGTCACCGGCTACACGGCCGAGAATAAGCGCCAACGCGTAATCGCATGAAAAAGCCGATTGTCCGGACGGACTGCCCGTGACAGGATTCCATCCCGACGGCAACCTCTTGTCATCGCGCAGTGCCGATCGAATAAAAGACAATAAATCACGGTGAACAACTCCGACTTCCGCCAAATGGATGGCAATCTCCAGTTGCTCTCTAACAGACGACATCACGCCGCCTCCCGTGACGGCAAGGTAACTCTCCGTATCGCTCCTATAGGCTGATGCGTATAACGGAAGGCGACTCTCGAGCACAGCGTTTTCCACAATGTCTCGCCATTCACTCGCAATGGAGGCCCAAGCGGGATCAAATCGCGCGAATGCCGACAGTGCCCACAAATCAATATCGACAAGATATGTACCGAGGCTTCGCTCGATCGGCGCATCTTGTCCCGGTTCAGGCGTCGATCCAGGTATCGGGTCATCCCATTCATCGAGAGCTAAGAGCATGCGCGGTCCGGCAAGCAATTCATCGTCCGTTTTCCCATCACGAAATACTGAAAGCAATGCATCGGATTC
>JAAZKT010000104.1 GCA_012799695.1 Clostridiaceae bacterium | reverse complement strand
GTTCGATCGATGGCAGTGGATCATTTTGTTCTTCAGTGTGCTTGCGCATGCTAGATGTCCGATACACATTTCATTGTCCTCGTGAGCGATTGATATCCAATGGTTTCCTGACGTCAATGCTCATGCTCGAAGCCCAATGAACTTGCCCGTGCTAGAGATTCAACGATTTTCCAACGCAATCGCTCTTGCTTGAAGTCTAATGAGGCGAATAGGGGAACTGTAAAGGAAACTATAGTCCTTACCTTGCGATCAATGTCTATTTGTCGAAAAAATAAATACTTGATTAGCTTCCCACATTAAGATGTAGTATCAGAGAGTTTTCGCGCGTACGATCGAAAGATTGTCCCTTTTGATTGTTCGATATTATTCGCATGTCATCGATGTGGGAGTTCAGGTTTGCGCCCGAATGAAGATACTGCGGTTCGCGCTCGTCGGTTATGTCATTGATGCGGGAATTTAGGTTTGCACCCGAATGAAGATACTGCGGTTCACTTCTGTCGTCTTCAGTCCCACATGCATCAAATCGACCGTTTATCTTTAAGAAAGGATATGCATACTCTTACGAAAAATTCACATCTTTGTGAAAAACTATGTATAAGTTCAACAATCGTTCACATTTTAGTGGTATCGTGTATTCATTAACATTAGCTTCGATAGAATATGAGACTTTCGTCGAAGCCAACCATTAAGAGGAGGTTGTTGTATGTTTGAAAAATGGTTTAAGCTCAAGGAACACGGCGTAACCGTGAAGGGTGAGCTTGCCGCCGGTCTGACGACATTTATGACAATGGCGTACATTCTGGCGGTCAATCCCAGCATCCTAGGTGTTACGGGGATGAGTATGGGCGGCGTACTGATCGCTACTGCCATCTCATCGGCCATCGCCTGCATTTGCATGGCGTTCTTTGCGAACCTGCCGTTCGCACTCGCTCCCGGCATGGGTCTTAACGCCTACTTCGCCTTTACGGTTGTCTTAAAGATGGGCTATTCGTGGCAGTTCGCTCTCTTTGCCGTCTTCGTCGAGGGGATTATTTTCATCTTGTTGTCCTTGACGAATGTACGCGAAGCGATCTTCAACTCGATCCCGCTATCGCTCAAGCATGCGGTTGGCGCCGCCATCGGTCTATTCATCGCGTTCATTGGTCTACAGAATGGTAAGATCGTCCAAGACGATCCGGCCACGTTGCTTGCAGAGGTTGTCTACAAGGATTCGTTCAATACTTCCGGCATCTTTGCAATTCTCACGCTCCTAGGTGTCGCTCTCATCGCTGTCCTAGCGTATAAACGCGTGAAAGGTGCACTTCTGATCGGCATGCTTGGCATTTGGGTCGTCGGTATTCTGGCACAGCTCGTAGGACTTTACGTTCCCAATCCTGAAATCGGATTCTATTCGCTTTATCCCGGATGGGGTGCACCCGACTTTGTCGGATTCGGATCGCTGTTGGGACAGTGTTTTAGCCCCACAGCGTTTGCGAACTTTAATGTCCTTGACTTCGTTATCATTATGCTCTCCTTCCTGTTTGTCGATATTTTCGACACACTCGGAACGCTCGTCGGCGTCGCTTCAAAAGCCGACATGCTCGACGAACAAGGACGTCTACCCAAGATTAAGGGCGCTCTCCTTGCCGACGCCGTCGGAACAACGGTCGGCGCCGTTTTGGGAACATCAACCGTCACGACGTACGTCGAGAGCTCAGCAGGTGTTGCTGAAGGCGGCCGGACAGGACTCACGGCACTAGTAGTGGGTGCTCTCTTCCTGATTGCGATCGTCTTGTCGCCGATCTTCATTGCCATCCCGGCATTTGCGACAGCGGCGGCCTTGATCTATGTCGGATTCCTGATGATGTCCGCGATCCTGAAGGTCGATTTCAGCGACTTGACGGAGGCGATCCCCGCTTACATCACGCTCCTCGCGATGCCGTTTTTCTACAGCATTTCGGCGGGCATCATGTGGGGCATTATCTTCTACGTGCTCATCAATATGCTCACCGGTAAGTTCAAGAAGATCAGTCCGTTGATGTACGTTCTCGCACTTATCTTCATCGCGAAGATCGTCTTCCTTGGATAATAGTCTTCGGATATCGTACTTAGGTTAACTGAGCAAGTAACTTAATCAAACTCCATCGGTCGCTTACACAATGCCGATGAATCTTGAGGGGAGGTCGCCTCGCACACGATGCTGTGAGGCGGCCTTTTCTTTTTACGAATGGTGCAGGAATTGTTGTTACAAACGGGCGTTAGTGCCATTCTATTAGCCTCAGATTCCGGACGATATCGAATCGCCTGTGTTAATCTTTATCCATGGATATCGCGCTGATCATTCTCTTTTCTACTCTTGTGTTAGGGACGCTTTGTCTTCTTTACGGTTTCTTCGTTGAACCGTTATGGGTTAAGCTGCGCAAGGTTGAAGTGCGCTTCCCGTCGTCCTGGTCACGTATCCCCTGCGAAGGCAAAAGGATCGTCTTTTTCTCCGATTTACACACCTGCGTTTCCACTACAGAAAAAATGCTTCTACGAAGAATGCGCGCCGTGATGCGAGAGAAACCGGACGCCATCATCTTTGGAGGCGATTTAGTGGAAGAGAGAACGCCACTCAGCGATCCGGATTTTCGAGAGATGGTTCTCCGCGCGCTCGCTTCACTTGACGCTCCCCTAGGGAAATGGGCCATTCTCGGGAATCATGATGTCGAAGCGCCGCGTAACCGTGCATGGAGTGTTCCGCTATTGCGCGAAACGGGCTTTACCGTACTGGAGAACGAGGGCATTGAACTCTGCGGTCTCCCCGTCTGGGGGTTCGCTAACGCGCTACACTATGAGCCCAAGCTTCACAACGAAACATACTCAATCATACGGACGAAAGCCACCAAGGCTCTCGGACTCACCGAGCCTTTGTCCTTTTCGCTCTATCTCGTGCATGAATCCGATTGGTTTACGGAGAGAATCTCCGCACCGACTCCCGGCATGATCCTTTCGGGGCACTCACACCACGGCCAAGTAACCTTTTTTGGCATACCGCTCATCCGCCCACGCATGGGGAAAAAGCACTGGAAAGGGTTCTATAAGATCGGCGACCGGTTCACGTTGATCGTAAGTGCCGGGCTCGGGACGGTTCATATTCACGCCCGTTTTTTCGCGCGACCCGATGTCGTAACCTTGACATTCGTAGAGAATAATAACCACGAAGCAAAAGAGATCGAGATCGTTGAATTGTAAAAGATCTTTTTATGATCACCCAACGCTAACTGCAACAGATTAAAGGCTAAAAAGTGGGGCACGTAGACTGATGTTTGCAACTCGCTGCATAGCAGCATGGAATAAACCGACTCTTTAGTGAAGGGGGTACCCCCTTTACTGAAACAACAACTACGACTTACCTACAGGAGTCCAAAGTTGCGATCATTATTTGACAGTACTAAAAAGTGCTCGCTTCTTCTCAACCTGTTCTTCAACACAGCTGATATAGACCGATAAGTCTTTGGGGTTGTGCACGCGCGACGCTTGACGACCTCGTATAGCCTTCGACGTCGAGCCGCTGCCGAATCCGATCACGGGAACGGCATCGCTCATCATGGCGACATTGTAGATGGAGGCATGACCCTCTCTCGCAAATCCCGTATTCTCCAAGCCCGACCGGCAGTTACGCTGTCGATAGAGATAATAGGGTGCATAGCCGTGTGTACGCAGACAATCGTGTGATTGCTCGACGGCGTCGATTAACGCCTCATCGGGATAAAAAAGTACGTGCGGCACTCCATCCTCGATCAAAGCAGAACCGCGTTTCACCGCCAGCGTGTGGAGCGTTATGCTCTCGGGGGCAAGCTTTGCGATCCGAACGATCGACTCGAGCAATTCCGTCGCGCCCTCTCCCGGAAGACCGGCGATAAGATCCATATTAATATCGCGAAACCCCATAGCACGTGCCAACTCGAATGCTCTAAGCGTCTCTTCGACCGTATGAGCGCGACCGATCATGCGGAGCGTTTCGTCGCGCATCGTCTGAGGGTTGATGCAGAGTCGATCGAACTTTTTGTCGCGTATGATTGAAAGCTTTTCTTCATCGATCGTATCGGGTCTCCCCGCCTCCATCGTCAATTCCGCATCGGACATGAGCGGGATCGATTTTAAAACGCCGGAGAGATAGCGCTCGAATAATGGAGCCGGCAAACTTGTAGGCGTACCTCCTCCAAAGTAAACAGCCGCGACTTCACCCTTGAATCCCCGAGAGAATGTCATCCTTGCTTCCCTGATGACAGCATCCACATAAGGCTCCAGCAGCTCCGCATACCGTCCGGCATCGCGGGCGATAAAACTGCAGTATGCACAGCGACTCGGACAAAACGGCAAACCGACGTAGACGACATAAGGATAGACGACACCCGTCCCCTGAATGATAAGATTGTCACACCCATCATCTACCGCGCCGTTTGTTTTCGGGTACGCCAACGACGCCAGGATTCGCTGTTCAGCGAGCGCAGTCTCGATCACGAGCTTCGTTTTTTGTTCGGATAGTTTCCAGTAGTGAGTCATACGGTCGAACACTTTCCCGTACCATTCACTTTGAAGACCTTGATTATTCCAAGTCGCTCGCTCAATTTCCTGACAGGCGATCTGTGTCGGACGAACGCCCGTAAGCGCTCCCCACGGAAACGATATTCCCGTCTCGCGCGATAAAATGACGTAAAGCTGACGTTTTGCTTCTCGTCTCCATTCGTCTCTCGGAATGTCTAGAGCAATCGAATCACGCGCGACCCATCGCGTTTTGTCGTGTGCGTCTTCCTTGAATTTCGTCGTGGCGACAACGAGGTCTGAGGACGCTCCATCGCTTATGAGCGATTCGATTCTGACATTCTCTCCATAAGGGATTTGTATGCGACCGTCAGTTCTTTGCCGCGGGCGATCAAAAAAGAGACTCGCCATCTCGGCAAGCGCAGTCGCCCCGTCGTAGCCGATCGCTTCAATCGTGAGCGTCACATGATCATCTCCAAAAGAAAGAGAAAACGTTCCATCTAAAACAATCCAATCTTTGACAGGAGCCTCAGGCGGACTGCACCGATCCTATCGTCCACATTTATCTAAAACAGTCCAAGCTTTGATAGGAGCTTCAGGCGG
>JAAZKT010000103.1 GCA_012799695.1 Clostridiaceae bacterium | reverse complement strand
TGATTTCCGAGCGTTTCTTAGCGATGCGCGATATACCGCACTCCTTCTTGGAAGATGTTGAAGCGCTTATTTCAACACTTGCAGGTTTCTTTAACAAAGAACTCAACTTCGATGATCGCGAGAAGCTCCTGATCCCCTATTTTGATTTGCTTTTTTTCCATAAAGTCATCGAACGCTATTTTGATGACACATACGTCATCACTTGGCGACTTTTTGATAGAGACGAGATCGTATGTTCGCTTCTCACGCTCGATGCGTCAAACCATCTGACTGACATCTATCGCGATAAATCTCCCGCAATTTTCTTTTCCGCCACGATGACACCGACTACCTACTACATCTCGCTTCTCGATGCCGATAGCAATGTTGATAAGCCTGAACTTCTTCAACTCGACTCCCCGTTCGACGCTTCACGACGTTTCGTCCTGAATTTTGACGGTTGTTCGACACGTTTTGGTGATCGCCATCTATCGCTCCCATCCATAGTTTCGCTCATCCACGAGGTCATCGCGGAGAGAAAAGGACATTATTTACTTTTCTCTCCTTCATTTGCTTATCAAAGAATGCTGGCAAACGAAATAAAGCGACACAACTTTTCTTCCATCGAATTCCTCGTTCAGCCTCCGCGCATGACGGAAAAACAGAAGAACGCTTTTCTCGGTCGATTTCAGAAGACTAGCACTGATAAGACTCTTGTCGGTCTGACGGTGATCGGCTCCCTATTCAACGAAGGTATTGACTTGATCGGGGATCAATTGACAGGTGTCATCATCATCGGGACGGGATTACCGGGTTTATCGCCGGAGCGTGAGATTCTGCGCCAATATTACGAACAGAAGATGGGCATGGGGTATGAATATGCTTTCATGTGGCCGGGCTTCAACCGCGTTACGCAAGCGGTAGGACGGCTCATCAGAACTGAAGATGATTACGGACTCGTGTTACTTATCGATGACCGTTACGGACAAACAGAATACCGACATCTTATTCCCGAGGAATGGCATACGATCCACACGAAAGACAAGGACGAGGCAATTCGCCTCGTCCGAGAGTTTTGGAAAAACTTCGATTGATAATCTCTGTAACGGCGAGTCCCTTTACTGATCATCGATTGTAACGGCCGGGAAGGGCCAAGGAATGCGACCTTCTTCTTGAAGCATCGTTGTCATTCGACACGCCGTCGGCGTCTGTGCAAGGCCGCCCAGCGCCGTCTCACGGAGCGCAACGGGCATCATGCGCCCGATCGACCCCATTGCCTGAATGACCTCGTCAACCGGAATACGGCTCTCAATGCCGGCGAGCGCCATCTCGGCAGCGGCAATTGCATTGACTACACCGACGGCATTTCGCTTAATGCATGGCACCTCGACCAGACTTGCGACAGGATCGCAGGAAAGTCCCAACAAGTTTTTCAAGGCGATCGCCAAAGCGTGCGCCGATTGCGACGGCGTGCCGCCTGCTGCCTCAACTAGCGCGGCGGCAGTCATAGCCGAGGCGGAACCCACTTCAGCTTGGCATCCGCCCTCAGCACCCGAAATCGATGCCTGATTCCCGATAAGGATACCGGTGCCGCCGGCAGTTATAAGAAAGTTGAGTTGCGCCCGACGGTCGAGATTAAGTCGGTCACGCGTCGTCAGGAGCGCTCCCGGCAGAACGCCCGATGAACCTGCCGTCGGTGTGGCGCAGATAACGCCCATCGCTGCGTTCACTTCATTAACTGCCAGCGATTTAATCATCGCCTCTAAGTAAAGGCTGTCACCAAACGGCGAACCATCTGCACGATATGCAGACAAACGCTTTGCATCCCCTCCCGTCAAGCCTGAAAATGAAGTAACACCGGCCATTCCCTTGGCGGCTGCACTTTCCATAACGGAGAGATTTTTCTCCATTTGGCTGAGAACGTTTTCTTCCGTTGTCTCATTCAAAACAATTTCAATATCTAGAAAATATCGTGACAGGCTGATACCGCTCAAGTTGCAATTGTGGACAACCGTTGAAAAGTTTTTCGGGTACAGTTTCATTAGCGAAGCCTCCTTATTCCTATTCGCCCGTGACATCGATCTGAGCGCTGTCGGGTTCGCGCATAAGTTCAGTTAGCGAGATAATGGGTCCCAATTCGCTGATCGTTCTGATCTCCGCCATCACAGGCTCGGGAATCGCTCCATCGGTTGAAATCGCCATCAACGCATGTGAACCTTCCTCCTTACGCGAGACCTGCATATGGCTGACATTGATAGCATGATCAGCCAGAATACGTGTAACTCTCGCAATCATTCCGGGACGATCGCGATAGAAAAAGAGCACGGTCGGATTGTCGAAACTGACGCGAACCCTGAAACCTGCGATCTCCGTGATATCGATCATACCTCCCCCGACCGAGCATGCCGTCATGCTCATTGATCGATCGCCCGCATACATAACTACGCGGGCAGTATTCGGATGGGCAACATTTCGATCCGAGACCTTAATGTTAACTTTCAGACCCTCTTTTTCCGCAAGTTCATAGGCATAACGTATATCATCACTATCCGTCGGTCGTCCCAGAAGCCCGCCGATCATAGCCAAATCCGTTCCATGACCGCGATATGTATGACCGAATGAACCGAACAATGTGATATCGACTTCCTCCGGTTGCTCACCGAAAATAGATCGCGCCGCCAATCCGATTCTTACGGCTCCGGCAGTATGGGAACTGGACGGACCAACCATCACGGGGCCGATGATGTCAAACACACTCTGAAATACAGCCATTCAAGCCTCCTATAAAAAATCAATCAAAAGAACACGGCGTGCCGTTAGTCAATTAGAAAAGTTGAATTCTCATCGAGGAATGCAAGTCGATTGTACCGTTTCTCCATACGCTCTTCAAGCCAGCGATCTGCAAAATCAGAAGCCTCGGAACGCGTATTCGATGATGCATAAAAGCGAAAAAGTTTCTTGTGCGGCGCAGTTGCAATATGACGTAAAAGAGCCAAAGCGTCGGGAGACAATATCGTCAACTCAGCCTGAGTCTGTCTAAACTCTTCTCGCTCACAAAGAAGTCCACCCTCTGAAAAACTGAAACGATACGGCACGTTGACGTGACTGTGGCATCGAACGCATGAGTCGAGATATGGCGTCAAGCCGATCTCGACCATCAGCCTTAGCGTTGCCATACGTGCAATAAAGACGGGATATTCCGAAACTGAAATTTCATAGACGGAATAAGCCCAAAGGTCGAAAAGCGTACGATTAGGCTCGTCGTGTCTCGCCACATCGGTAAACACTTCTGAAGCATGCGAGACGGCCGTCAAGCGTTCGAAGTCATTATAAAACGGAACAAAAGACTCAATAACGAAGGCTGACCGGACAGAATATCGTCCTTGCTTTTCCGTTAGTACGAATTCGGACAGAGAAAAAAGCTGTGTCGCACCACGTATATCACTCTTCATACGTTCGCTTGCGGGTGCTAAAGCCGTAATCAGCCCAAGTTCGGGCGTCAAAAGATGGAGAAGCTTATGTCGTTCCTTCCATGGGAACGATTTCATCACGAACGCTTTGGTGGTGATCACGTTCATCGCTCGGAAATACCCGACTCTCGTAGATAATGGGCGCGATTCTGCCAATCACGCTTAACTTTGACAAAGAGAGAGAGATCGACATGCGCTTCCAATAGAGATTCAATTGCCGACCTCGACGCTATACCGATTGATTTAATCTTTGAACCGCCTTTGCCGACGAGTATCTGCTTATGCGACTCTTTATTGCATAGAATGACGGCATCAATGGAAACAGATCGACCGCGATTATCCTCAACCTCTTCAAAAGCCTCAACAAGGACAGTCACGCCGTATGGAATTTCCTGATCTGTCTGAAGAAGTACTTCACGCCTGATAAGCTCGCCGGCAAGAATTCGCTCCGTCTGATCCGTCTCGTCATCAGCTGAAAAAAGTCGTCTCTGAACCGGTAGCAAGCGCCTGATCTCTTCGATGAGTCGATTCGTCCCGTCACCGTATTTAGCTGACATGGGGATGTAGGCGTCCAGCCGGTAAGCCTTTTCGTATGCTTCTATGAGCGGAAGCACATTTTCTTTTCTCGTTGAATCAACCTTATTGAGCACAAGGATAATTGGCTTGTCATCTTTTCGCGCTTGTTCAATAATTTGCTGCTCAGCCGCACCGATCACAGGACGCCAAGAGGCATCGATCATCAAAACGACGACATCCGCCTGATGAATGGAGTTGACGGCGGACCTCATCATCGCCCTCCCGAGCCCCGTCTTAGGGCGATGTACGCCGGGTGTATCGATAAAGGCAATCTGACAGTCGTTCGCAGTGTAAACTGATCGGATGGAATGACGCGTCGTTTGAGGCTTTGCTGTCGTGATCGCGAGCGTTCGTCCTGCAATTCTGTTGAGAAGTGTAGATTTTCCGACATTGGGGCGACCGGCAAGCGCGACAAAACCACAGGGAATTTCTTCGAGGTCGGCTAAAAGATCCTTCTGAAGTCGTACCATTTCGCCCTCATCATCCTCTTCTTCATGGTCATAACCGAGAAGATGCAAGACACCGTGAATCACTAGAAAACGCAGCTCGCGTTCAAACGAGTGTCCTAATTCCTGAGCCTGCAAGGCAACACGACCGGGAGAAATCACGAGCTCGCCTACGTCAAGCGATGGACGTCCGGCTCCGTCAATATCGACGAACTGCCATTCTTCTATATTTTCCTGAATGGACCCTCGTCGCATCATGAAGCTCGGAAACGAGAGGATATCCGTTTCCGCGTCGACCCCTCTATGTTCCCGATTGATCCGGCGCATCGTGCGCGGTCCAACAAGCGTGATGTCTATGGATATACCGACGCCGTCCTCCAAAAAGTTTTGGATGGCAGGTGAATGATACAGTACATGTTCCGCAGTTTCGGAGATGATCGGATACGTATCGCGATTTCTATAGACACGTTGCCGATTATAGCAATGAACGTCAATCATCTCGTCACCCTATCGGGCGGATGATCGCCATCTCCGGAGCTATTTGCAGAAGAAAGATCGGTTAAACGCGATGGTTTGTTTGCTTTCTGCTGACGATATGGTATGCGTTCGTGAAAATGTCCTGCGTATACACGAAGGAAAGACCGTATAATCGTTTCAATATCAGCAAAGGAGAGTCCTGAAGTAGTCAACTGTTCCTGGTCAATCTTATCTTTGACGATATTTTTAACAAGTTGCTCAGCCTGCTCAAGCGTTTTAACGCCTTCAGAACGCATGGCCGCCTCGGTAGAGTCAGCCAGCATGACGATCGCAGACTCTCTCGTGCTTGGCAAAGGCGTCCTGTAACGGAATGAATCAATCGGCGGCGGTTCATCTCCCCTTTCTTCCGCTTCCTGACACGCCTTGTTCCAGAAATATTGCAGAACGGTTGTCCCATGATGTTCCAATGCGATCCGCAGAAGCGGCATCGGCAATCGATACTTTCTGCCGATCGCCATACTGTCCTCCGGGTGCCTCGTAATGATGCGCGCACTCTCCAAAGGTGTGAGATGGTCGTGAGGGTTCTCCCCCGACTGGTTTTCCGTGAACAATAGCGGCGCCTCAAGCTTGCCCACGTCATGGAAGTAAGCCCCTACACGCGCAATCATGGCATCGGCACCGATCGCTTCCGCAGCCGTATCGGCGAGATTGGCGACCATCATCGCGTGTTGCGATGTTCCGGGAGCTTCAACGAAAAGTCGCTTCAACAGAGGATGTCCGGGCTGCGACAACTCGATTAACCGAAGCGGCGATACGGTATCGAAAATGAGTTCGAAAAGCGGCATGATACCGATCCCGATGATAACGGACAGCGCGCCGGAGACGACTGCCTGAGTCACGTGGTTCGTAATCAGCGCCCATGACTCCTTCTGAAGGAAACTGACCAAGAAGGCCGTTGCCGCCGTCGTCAATGATGTCGCTAGAATAATGCGCGCATAATTGTCCTGTCGGCTTGTTCCTTTCGTAAAAAGCGATGCGACAAGACATCCCGTAAGTGCGACGATCGCAAACGAAGGATTGAAGGAAGTCATCGGGGCAATCATGACAATCAGTAGCGAAGAGACAAGGATTGACATGCGAAAGCCGAAATATGCCGTGACAACGACAGCAGCAAAATAGACAGGTGATGAGAGAGGCAAGTCGCGCGCAAGATATGCGGAAACCACAAGCGGCAACAAGATCGCAATCAATAACGCAATGACCGTTCGCGGTGTCGAATATAGGAGCTCAGAGGCATAACGCCTGAAAAAGAGAAAGGCGATCAGACTGACAAGCAACATGAGCAATGTGATTGAGGCGAGACGCCGCCAGTCGAACTTTGTTCCGACAATTAAATCCAGCTCCTCAAGCATCGACCTCGTCTCAGGCGTAATCACATCGCCTTGACTAATAAAACGAGCACCGCGATTGATCATGACCGGATCGCTCATCACACGATCATACGCGGCCTGACGCGCTTTTTCTGTCGCCTCTTCGTTGTATTCCACGTTTGGACGAATGACGAGCCCCAAAAGTCGTCCGACAAGTTGAGCGTCAGCGCGGTAATACTCCATGCCATCTTCCAAACGCGCTACCGTCTCATCAATTACAGTGCGTAAGTTGGCATCGTCAAGAGTTTTGACTGTGATAGCATTCGTTTCGGCGTCGAGAATTGCCTTCAGGTTGCGAAATCTTCCCTCTTCCATCCTGATCAAAATGTCCGCATCGCCGGATGGCAAAATGAGACCGAGTGACTGATCAACAGCCGAAATGAGCGAAGAGACCGCGATCTCAATTTCATGATTATCAGGGCGTCGCGTGCGATCAGCATCGGGTGAAGTCGTCTGGACAGGATCGGGCGGCATCACGGGATCCGTAATAACGGAAATATAAGGCTCCTTGTACAGAGCATCGCGCCTCTCCTGAACGAGTTGCATCAGCTGGCGCATAGAGTCGGAAGACGCACTACTAAGCTTATCTGAACGAATCATGACATTCTGAATCTGCGCCATCGCTTCAAGAGCACGTCTCATTGTTTCGGCGTTATCCGCAAAATCGAGCGGTGCAGCAATATCATAGGAGCTGATGTCTCCGATCTGAAGGTCGTATTGCTTAGGAGATGACCCGATAAAGACAGTGACTATCATCGCTATCCCGGCAATAATCACAAATGCAGTGTTTATGGCAAAACGCGTTCTTTTCACAGGCCCTTTCATCGCTCCGTTCTCCTTCTGTCATTCTTCACGCTGGATGCATCTTTTTCATAGGCGCGAATAATGCGCTGTACGAGCGGATTTCGAACGACATCGCGCTCGGTCAGACGAATACTCGTCACGCCTTCAAGAGAGCCTAGTAGTTTTGACGCCTCCGCAAGTCCGCTCTTGCGACGTTGAGGCAGGTCAATCTGAGTAATGTCTCCCGTTACAACGGCACGCGCGTTGTATCCAAGGCGAGTCAGAAACATTTTCATTTGCTCGCGCGTCGTATTCTGCGCTTCATCGAGAATGATAAAGGCGTCATCGAGCGTTCGACCGCGCATATACGCCAACGGTGAAATTTCGATTTCATTTCGTTCTAAATGACGTTGGTAAACATCAAATCCCATCAGGTCGTTCAGAGAATCATAGAGAGGGCGCATATATGGATCGACTTTGCTTTGCAGATCGCCCGGTAGAAAACCGAGGTTCTCACCGGCTTCGATCGCGGGTCTCGTCAGGATAATACGTGATATCTCGTGCGCCCTGAAAGCCTTAACGGCCATCGCGACAGCAAGATAAGTCTTACCCGTTCCGGCAGGTCCGATAGCAAATGTCAATTCATGAGTTTTTATCGCGTCGATATAACGTTGTTGACCGACCGTTTTACTCAGGATCGGGCGGCCTTTCGCGTTGACACATATTAAATTCGGCGTAAATTTCTCCGCGCTCGCAAATTCACCCTCTAAGAAAGCGTCTATGAGATATCGAATCAACTGCTCCGTAACAGGAGCTGAACCTGAACGGCAAAGTTCGTGGAGGCGTTTATAAATTCGCTCCGCCATTTCAACTGCTTTCTTATCCCCGCGTATAACGATCCCGGTTGCCGTCGCTTCTACAGCCACATTGAGCGACTTTCCGACGATCTCAGCATGTCCATTGCACGTCCCTAAAAGTGCAAGCCCTTCTTCAGGGTGATCGAGTTCGAGATGTTTTTCAAAGACTGTCACGTTATTATCCATCGCTCTATTATTATAACCTGTCAGGCATCCTCAAGTACCTACCGTCGTTACAACCATTAATCGACCGGTTGAAGCAGATCCATCGCATATCCTATCCTATCCTCGCTCAGCGCAGGAATGATGATCCCCTTCTCATGGCGAACAGTGATGGCAACCAAATCCTCTCCCAACTGTTTTTTTATACTCTCACTGACCGATTGCAGATAAGGAACTACAAAACTGTCAATCTTGGAAGGATCGATGATCGCCTTGATTTCGAAAGGTTCAGAGCGAGCGAATGCGATGCCGTTGATCATGATATTGTCACGGCTTGTCCTGACTTCCGTTGTCGTCACCTTGCGCTCATTGTTGATCGAGATTGCCTGCGCTCCGAGCGCTGACAGCTCATTCGTAAACTGCCGAACGAGCGCATCCTGAATTTTGTAGTCGCCGATCGGCGATAGCGTGATGACGACACCATCATTCTTTACAGTTCTAAGACCGGCAAAGGTCGCAAACTTTTCCCTTTCCTCCATAACGAGAAGGTAACTCTCACCTTCATCGCGCTCAAGCTCGCGAATATAGTCATAAAGGCGTGCGTTTCTGTTATTCAGATCCTCGTTTTTACGCTGGTATTCGATAATTTGATTCTGCAACTCCTGCAAACTCTTGCTTCCCGTATCAAAAGCATTCACATTTTTCATGAGCAATGCGATGACAGCACCGACAAGTACGCAGACGATTAGGAGCGTTCCGTATTGGTAGTATTTTTTGTTTCCCATTTTCATACCCTCATTTACCAATGATAAGCAACGTAGCCTAAGGCGTTTCGAGTAAGTCCATAAAGTGCGAATAATCTCGCGATTTCAAAAATGAGGGAAGAATCATCTCTGAATCCGTCGAGATGCTGATCCTGATGCCGACTTCAGGTTGAGAGAGTCGAGCAAGATATGAGTCGCCTTGGACAACATCCAATAACTCATCGACCGGTCCGATGGCGGAAATCACATATGGCGGCATCTGTCTGACGCCATACGCCAAGATCGTGGGACCGACACAATTGATTTCAGATACGGCCGTCAACCTTACATCGTTAAACGAGATGGCGCGGGCTCCTCCCGACCAAAGTAAATTGATGACGTAATTGATCGTGCTGTCGTGAATGACGGATTCAATCGGATCTGCCAACGGGTCATAGCCGGCTTTATCATTCAAAGCAATCGTGATGCCGGGTCCCTTCACGTCGGTAAGGCCCGCAAGCATGGCATACTTCCCGTGCTCGGCAATAATATCAGACATGACACCCTGTTCACTCAAACTATGGAGCAAAAGTTTCTTACGCGCCTCCAACCGGTCATTCAGCAATCTTTGTGACCTGAAATTGGCCTCCTCAAAAGCGAGTTCTTCGCGCGCCTGTAAGATGTCGGCGCTGACATCCTCACCCACTGCCATCGTCGTCAAATCTTTCACAACGGAAGCGATACCAATACCGACCAGCAAGGCCGCGAAAACGGCTATGATCCTTTTCCATATCGTGTCTTTCATAAAAATAGAATACTCTATGAATCGCTATCTTGGACGGAAATCGCGCGAAATCTCTGAATAAAGGGCTCGAAACGTGCCGGAAGCGGGCAACTCACATCAATTCGCTCTTTCGTGATCGGATGATCAAATGCAATACGCGAGGCATGAAGAAGTTGGTAGCCATGCGTATCACTCCCCGACCGGCGTCCTCCATACAGAAGATCGCCAACGACAGGATGACCAATATAGGCGAGATGTACGCGTATCTGGTGCGTTCGCCCTGTAATCAGACGACATTTCATATGAGTATACTCGCCATCTGTTGCCACCATTTCAAAGAGGGTCTGTGACGGCTTTCCATCAGCGCGAATTTCCATTCTCATGCGTTCAACTTTAGCGCGACCAATCGGCATATCGATCATGGCACGATCAGAATCTGGGACTCCGTGTACGATAGCATCGTAATATCTCTCGACATTGCGCTCGCGGAAAGAACGCGAAATACGCGTATGCGCTTGATCATCAAGCGTAACAATTAGAAGTCCGGAAGTACCTTTGTCAAGACGATGAACAATGCCGGGACGATGAGCGCCACCGGCATCGGATAGCCGATCGGAAAACCGAGAAAGCAACGCATTGACGAGAGTTCCAGTCTCGTAACCAAAGCCTGGATGCACAACAATACCGGCCTCTTTCTCAACTATGGCAAACCACTCATCCTCATATAGGACGGTTATAGGAATCAATTCGGCCAACGGTTGCCCCTGAATGATCTCGTCAGGCATGATCGCTGCGATTAGATCTCCCGGTTGAAGCTTACGCGATGGCATGGTCTCTTTGTCGTTGACAGTGACGAGCCCTGCTCTGATGCGAGCCTGCCATTTTTCTCTCGATACGAATGGAAATCTTAGTGCAAGCGTCTTGTCGAGCCTCACACCGCCCTGGCCAGCTTGGATAATGAACGATTCACGCCTCATCATCAATCAACCGTCGTATCACGTGACCCGCTTGCATCGGGCACATTCTGCGCATCATGCTCGCTCTGATCATTCGAGCGTTCACTTTTATTACCCTCGATATTCTTACGCCGACGACCAAATAAATTATTGTCAAGAAACGCGTTTAAAAAAGAACGATCGAAAATGATAAATAACACGAGCAAGACCGTACCGACCGTGATAAGGGAGTCTGCCACATTGAACGTGGGAAAGGCGTAATCGCCGAATGTAAATGAAAGAAAATCCGCCACGGCACCTACACGCAACCGATCGATTAAGTTGCCGACACTTCCGGAAATGATGAGCATAAGGACAAACCGTGCGCGCTTCGCCGTCGTATGTTTCAGAACGTGAAGAAGCGATACAATGACGAAAATCGAAACAATCGAAAGAAAGACAATCCCCCATGAATGATCCGATAAAAAACTCCATGCGGCACCTTTATTGTATGTAAGGCGCAATTCAAAGAAATGCGGGATTACCGACACACGACCCGTCTCCCCGATCAATCGTTCCGCTAAACCTTTCGTCCATTGATCGAGAGCGACTAAAATCAAAATGATCACGGTCTCCATACAATAAGCTCCTCAATATTCTCATAGGGTGAGTCCCAACTGCCTGACATCGTGTTTTCCACATTGTTACCGTACAACACCATTGTTTCCGTTATTGCAAGGCCGAGCACAGGCAGTGCAGAAAAGACGCGCGAAACTGTTTGGGCATAGGTGATTTCTGAAAACAATTCAAGATTTGCACCTTCAGGTAATGAGATGAGGCGTTGCGCCTCTCTCAGCGTAACGATATCATCGGCGTCAACAATCTCCGTCCAATCAAATAGTCCTGCACCCTGCAGACCCTCAAGATAATCAACGGGATCTAAAAATAAGTGAGATACATCAGTCAATAGCGCGGCATCATACGCATTCTTGCGTAACGTATTTGTCCATTCCTCTTTCGAAACAAATTGGGGAGCGAATCTTCTGCCGAGACGTGCCACACATGCCCCGATGTTTTCTACAAGTCGATGCGGAGTAAAACCTTCCGGAACGAGTAAAACAAAGGGGTCACGCTTATCGGGTTTTACCGATGCAGGTGCACCTGCGTCATCTATCGTCTCGCTAGGCTCAGGTTCGTCGTCAGGCAGTTCTATCACCGGGAGATCACCGACTGCATATGCAGGAATCGGTACATTCTGAAGCCGGGAATCTCCCGGCAATAAGGGGTAAAGAGCACGGACAAAAGGAGCGGCAAATTGGTCTCCCTTTGAATCCGAGCGTATCTCGCGCACCATGTAATCGCGCCATAAAAGTGCCGAGTCACGGTCGTCATCACGGAAGTAGAGAGAAATATAACATGGATAATCAATGCGCTGTTTTCTAATTCTCGACCGATCGGCGTAAAGCGAAGTTTCTGAGGAATCCAATACGAGCACATCAATCTCACCATCATCAAAAGCTTGCATGGCCTCCGCAGTCTCGTCAAAAGCCTTGGCGGAAATGCTCACGATTCCCGAACCACGATTAACGCGCTCGAGAGTCACAAGGCGACCGCTTCCGGTTGACACAATTTGCCACTCTCCGCTTCCGGAAACCGGATTCATAGAGCGCAGATTGACATCGGATTCCGGGATAATTGGGAATGTAAGGAGGCCGATGACATGAGGGTCAGGTTTATGCAATTCAATAAGAATGACATCCGAGCCCTCAGTCGAGACTTGTCGGATGTTACGGTATTCTTTTTTCATTGATGCAGTCATGAGAGAGAATGAAGACACCTGAAATTGCGCGCCATCTTTGTACGAAGCGCTTAATTCGTCATCTTCAAGTTTGCCTGTCGATTGGTCCGTACCGGTGTCATCAGGGTTCGTGGTCGGTTCTTCATCGTTGAGGTCAGCCGTCATAAGACTGACCGTTTTGAGCAGAGATGCCTTGACGTCCTGCGCTGTTAACTTTTTCCCACTGTGAAACGTCTTACCGTCCTCAATCTGAATACGGTAAGTCATCGTTGCAACATCATAAGTAATTGACTTGGCAAGATCGGGAACAATCTTTCCCTCGTGATCAACACTAAAAAGAGTCTCGTAGACGAGCGCAAATAGCGACCGCGTCGAGTAATGTTTCGGAAAGAGAGGATTCATATCCGTTTCATAACGAATGGCAACGCGAAGTTCCGTCACCTTTTCATTTCCGATGGGCGGTGGCAGCGTTGCGATTGTGGCATCGTCTGTCGGAAGCGTCGTAGAAAACACGTCATCATTCGGGACGCGCACACACGATGCGAGAGATATCACGCATATGACACTTAACAAAATCGCTGTAACTCTTTTCAAAGTCTAACTCTTTCTCCTATAGCGGAATTAGATTAAGCGTAACACACTGTATCATTTTGAGGAAAGAAAAAGCAGGCTAACGCGTAACTCTATTTGAGTTTTGCAATAAGCCTGCTTTTGTTTTCCGTACGACATCAAGCCGCCGATGACATGATCTTGACCGAAAAACGGTCGATAGCACATGCGGTTATTTGGCGTAATCGCTGTAACGGCTTTCCCGGATCATGTTGACCTTGATCTGACCGGGATAATGCAGTTCGCGCTCGATGGCTTGGCAGAGTTCATGTACGAGCAACGGCATCTCCTCATCAGAGACACTGTCCGGTAATACCATGACGCGAATTTCGCGTCCTGCCTGTACGGCATAACTCTTTTCGACGCCGGGAACTGACTGAGCGAGTTCCTCCAGCTTCTCAATGCGCTTAATATACGTCTCGATATTCTCCCTTCGGGCCCCCGGACGAGCGGCGGAAATAGCATCCGCTGCCGCCACAAGGCTTGCGACTAAAGAACGGGGCTCCACATCATCGTGATGCGATTCGATGCTGTTGATGACAGTCGAGTCGAGTTTGTAACGACGAGCGATTTCACTTCCGAGCTCGACATGCGTCCCTTCCATTTCAAAGTCGACGGCCTTTCCTATGTCGTGCAAAAGGCCTGCGCGTTTCGCGTCCATAACGTCAAGATCAAGCTCCGCCGCCAGCATGCCGGCAATATGGCACACCTCAACCGAGTGTTGTAGGACATTCTGCCCATAACTTGTCCGATATTTGAGTCGACCGAGAATTTTGACAAGTTCGGATGGCAGACCCACCACACCGGTTTCGAACACGGCCTGCTCGCCTGCTTCGCGTATCGAATTCTCTATATCGCGGTTCGCCTTCTTTACCATCTCTTCGATGCGCGTCGGGTGTATACGTCCATCCTGAACGAGTCTCTCAATCGCCAATCGCGCGACTTCACGCCTGATGGGATCAAAACTCGACAAAATAACAGCTTCCGGCGTATCGTCGATGATGAGGTCAACGCCTGTCAACTGCTCGATAGTTCGAATATTACGACCTTCTCGTCCGATAATTCGACCCTTCATATCTTCATTAGGGAGCGAAACGACGGAGACGGTCGCCTCAGAGACGTAGTCATGCGCATAGCGCTGAATTGTACTGACGACGAGTTCGCGCGCTTTTGCATTCGCGCTCATCCTCGCATCTTCTTCGACTTCTTTAAATAGAATGGCAATATCGCGCCTATATTCGCGCTCCGCTTCTTCCAAAACGAGGGAACGCGCTTCATCGACCGTGAGATTCGCGATCCGTTCAAGCTCCTCGCGTTTCTTGATCTCAAACGCTTGGAGCGCGGTTTCGCGAAGATTCAAAGCTTCTTCACGCTCCGTGTGAAGACTTTCTCTGTCCTCAAGGCTCTGTGTGCGGCGATCGAGGACTGTTTCCTTCTGATCTATCCTTTGACGTTCTCTAGTCAATTCCTGACGTTTTGCGCGCACGTCGCGCTCAAGTTCCAGTCTGGCCTTATGGACCTCCTCCTTTGTCGAAAGGAGGATCTCACGCCTTTTGTCCTCTCCCTGTTTGACGGCTTCACCGATGAGATTGGAAGCTTCATCTTCTGCCTTTTTCCTTGACTCCAGTAATTCGCGGCTTCTCCTGCTAAACCCTTTATGATAAAACAGTGCCGTCGGAACGACACCGATTAGGACACCGACAAGGATACCGAGTGCTAAATTTAGCCAATCGATAATAATCACCTCCATATGTAATTTTCAAGTTTCGAAAACGATAAAGTATTGATAGACATCAAGCACCGTGCAGAGTCAAACAGAACTTGCACGATCGTTTATTCTAGAGTCAGTCTAAATTTGTTTGGAAGAATTGTCAATAAAAAGAACGTATATATTAAAGTCGATTGTATACGATCAATTCTATCTCTTTCGTCAACTTATCGGCATTCTCCAAAAGCGCGACGCAGGCACGTTCAGCAGTTTCCGCAAATACCTTATCGTCCAATCCGGGAATGTTGATTCGAACATTCATAACTGCAGACTTCAAGGCGGCATGCGCGAGATAAGCGGCAACACCTGCATCGGAAATACAGTTTTTGTGACCATATCTCGACAGCGAACCGAGATGCTGAAGAACTTCAAACGATTTCGACGCCGTCTCAAGGGGCGATTGTGTTGCGAGAACGGTTGCATCTGCCATCGCCTTGCGACGAACAGCTTTCTCTTCATCGGTCGCTCTTGGAAGAGAGAGCGCATCCATAAAACTGTTGAAAGCCAATATATCCTTGTCGATAAGGTCAGCCAAATCGGCTTGCAGGCGCACCAGCGCATTGAAATCAGACCGCACGGCAGCTTTTGTCATCTCGTCATGTTCAAGATATGATTTTTTAGTATGAGTCAAATTGTAAACCATCTGACCAAGTGCCGCCCCTAAGGCTCCTACGAGGGAAGCGACACTCCCGCCGCCCGGCGTCGGGCTGTCTGAAGCCGCTTGTCCGAGATAGTCTGAAATTGGTAAATGTTTAAATTCTTTCATAGTTACTCCTCTGCTTTGTCTTGGTATTCGTGCTATTTACTCTAACACTATTCGGTTCAGGAAGTCGCTCAGTTATCTTAGGAAAAACTCAGAGATACAATGCATCCGTGACATATCCACCGGCAATTAAATCGGCAATCGTTTCAATATCGCTCGATAAAGGGCGATCTTCAGTCAAAACGGGAATCGTCCGGCGCACGAGTTCGTAAAGACGTCTCGTTCCCCTTCCCAACTGTCTCCTTTCCTGCAAATCGATCGCCTGTGCGGCGCACATAAGTTCAATCGCTATCACGTGTCTCGAGTTCGCAACGATCATTCCCGCTTTACGTGCGGCAAAAGCACCCATACTGACGTGATCTTCTTTATTTGCTGAAGACGGGATCGAATCAACGCTCGCCGGATGCGCCAATACCTTATTTTCGGAAACAAGAGACGCGGCGACATATTGAGGAATCATGAAACCCGATTGAACACCGCCATTTTTTACAAGAAAAGCTGGCAGTCCCGATAACTGCGGATTGACGAGTCGCTCCGTGCGGCGCTCACTGATATTGGCGAGCTCTGCCACGGCGATACCGAGAAAATCAAGTGCCAGCGCAAGCGGTTGACCGTGGAAATTGCCGCCGGAAATCACTTCACTCGTCTCCGTAAAAACAAGAGGATTATCAGTTACGGCGTTCGCTTCGGACTGAAGAACCTCACGGACATAGCGCATCGCATCGAGGGAAGCACCATGTACCTGCGGTATGCAACGCAACGTATAGGCATCCTGAACATCGTGCAAACGCGAGTCGGCATATTCCGAACCCTCGAGAAGTCCGCGCATCGTAGAGGCTACTTCAATTTGACCCTGTTTTCTGCGCAGTTCATGTATCCGGCGATCGTAAGCGCCTCTAAAGCCGTGCAGTGCTTCGAATGTCAGCGCTGCCGCTCCGTTGGCAGCATGAAGAACGTCTTCTGCCTCAAGATATGCCAGTGTTCCAACGCCGAGCATAACTGCCGTACCGTTGATGAGCGCTAAACCGTCTTTGCCGCACAGTCTGACAGGATTTAGATTACGCCGAGCAAGCGCTTCCCGTCCATCCATCTCGATGCCGTCGACCGTCGCGCGTCCCTCACCGATTAGCACGAGCGACATATGGGCTAAATTCGCCAAATCTCCGGATGCTCCGAGCGATCCCTGCTCGGGAATGATCGGTGTAACGCCAAGGTTGAGAAAGGATACAAGCAAATCCGCAATATCGGGATTGATGCCCGAAAAACCGACACATAGCGCATTGAGACGCAGCAACATAATCGCACGCACAGTCTTTTCATCGAAAGGCTTTCCAGTACCCGACGCGTGACTTCGAATTAAATTAAGCTGTAACTGGACATTTTGATCGTCCGAAAGGTGTACTCGGCTAAACTCGCCGAATCCCGTTGATATGCCGTAAACAGGCTCACCGCTCCTCAGAATCTCACCTACGAGCGCATACGACTCCTCCATGCGCTCACGCGCATCGGCGGCAATTGCGATTTTGCGCCCGTCGACGGCAACATCTCGCACGTCTTCAAGTGTCAAATTCTCGCCGTTTATGACGAGCGTGTCATATTGTCTTCCATGTTTCATCATCTATCTTCGCCAGTCGGCTGTCCCCCTCACAGATAGTCGTCCTGCCTATAATCATAGAGCTTAAAATGATTACAATCAAAGATCGTTTTTGGCTTCAATCAGCCTCAACGCCAATAAGAGAGAGGCTTCATCATTCGGTCGCCCCGATAAGAGTCTTGCCACTTCCTTCACGCGTTCTTCGCCATGTATCTCTTGAACTGTCGTCCTTGTGCGCCCACCCTCGACGTATTTGCCGATCAGAAGATGTCGATCGGCTGCAGCGGCAATCTGGGCGCTATGCGTGACGCAGATGACCTGACAATGCTCGGCTATTGACATCAATTTGCGGGCAATCATTGTCGTTGTTTTGCCGCTTATCCCCGTGTCAATTTCATCAAAAATTATGGTTGACACATGATCAACGGAAGCAAGAACAGTCTTGATAGCGAGCAGAACACGCGATGCCTCACCACCGGAAATGATCGAAATCAGCGGCATAAGCGGCTCGCCGGGATTCGGTGCAATTTTGAATCGAACCGTATGCGGATCGGAAGGAACATAATTCTCATTCAAATCCAGCTTTTCGACGGAGACTTCAAAGGAGGCATTTTTCATGTTGAGATCAACGAGTTCCGCGTTGATTGATTTTGAGAGCTTGGCAGCGCAGGCATTTCTAACACTAAGTAGATGATCGGCCGAATGGCGAAGAGCGGCGAGAAGTTCATTTTTTCGATCAGTCAGAAGAGCGAGTTCTTCTTCCGTTCGATCAAGTCGATCGAGTTCGTGTCGCGCCTTTTGTCCGTATGCGATAACAGCATCCAAGTTATCCCCATACTTATCCTGCAAACGTCTAAGTAACGTTAAACGTGTATTGGCTCGCTCAATTTCCTCAGGACGAACATCGAGTCTTTCATAAACACGCTCCAAATCAATTACGATCTCCGTCAAATCATGACGCAATGATTCCGCCCGATCTCGGACATCTTGCATATACGCGCTATGCTTCGAAGCGGCATTCATACTGGCGACGGCGCGACCGATTTGCGCTTGAGCAGAACGTTCGTCATCACCTGACAGTTCGTTTATCGCTTGCCCTATAAAGGTAGCTATTTCGATGACTGCAGACATCGTGCGAATTTTCTTTAGTAACTGCTCCTCTTCGCCGGACACGACTTCCGCACTCTCGATCTCCTCAACCTGATATCGCAGTATGCCGCGACGACGATCGCGCGTTTCGGGATCATGGAAAACCTCCGATAGTCGTCTTTCGATTGATTTGAATTCCTCGTATTGAGAAAAATAGATTGAAAGAGCCTCAGCGACGGGCGCATCGCCAAACGCGTCCAATAATGTCTTATGGACACTTTCCGAAAATATGGATTGCTGATCACTTTGACTGTGAATTGCGACAAGCGGATCAGTAATCGAACGAAGTTCGCTCACAGTAACGAGATGACTGTTAATCTTGGCGTAACTTCTGTTATTGTCTCGCAATCCGCGCGTAACGATAAGCTCGCCATCTTGCTCCGAATCTTGTCCGGAAAACAAGATCGAAACGACTGCTTCATCCGCTCCGGTTCGCAACATCGACCGATCGCTACGACCACCGATAGCAAATTCCAACGCATCGACTACGATCGATTTGCCCGCTCCTGTCTCTCCCGACAGAACAGTCAATCCGGCACCGAAACTTACCCCGGTATGCTCCACCAACGCAAAATTATCGATCTCGACGCGATGAATCATAAGGGCAGTCAGATTTAACTTTCCGTCGTTTCCATACTATCGGTAATCGACAATGACACGAGCTTCGCTCTGAGTTTCTCGGCTACCTCGCTATTGCACGTAGCAATGAAGATCGTATCATCGCCGGCGAGCGTTCCGATAATTTCGTCAAGATACATGGAGTCGAGCGCGGATGCGGCGCCCTGCGCCATGCCGGGCAGCGTCTTCATGATTACGAAAGCATTCGATCGATTGACCGAAATGACGGCCTCTGAAAATACGCGGCGCATACGACCGGCGGCAACCTCGCCGCTGTGACTTAATGTGACGTATTTTTGCGTGCCTTCTCCCGTCATGACTTTCACGATACCGAGCTCCTTGATATCGCGTGAGACTGTCGCTTGAGTCACAGCGATACCCGATGCCATAAGAGCTTCAACAAGATCCGCTTGCGTTTCGATGTTTTGCTCGTTGATAATGCGTATAATGCGCGATTGACGTTGTTTTTTTGGTACCTTCTTCATCTGCTTAGTCCCCTTTTGCGGATTTTCGTAGGTAGTGTTTTGAAGAAATCCTCATCCCACAATCGTATGTACTGTACCTTTCTGTCAGAGACACCGACAGTTACACGCGAACCTGTCGTCATCTCATAACCGACTCGACCGTCGACTGACAAGATTGCGCCACCCTGATTGGAAATCAAACGCAGTGTAATTTCCGATTCGAGACCTATGACATATGATCTGTTCTGTAACGTGTGTGGACAAATTGGTGTGATCAGCATGACCTCCGCCGTCGGATGAACAATAGGACCTCCAGACGAGAGAGAATATGCAGTCGAACCGGTCGGCGTCGATATAATGACGCCGTCACCGGGCAGATTTTCAACGCGCTCACCGTCAATTTCAAGTCCTATATCGATAGACTTTACGACGTTCCCTCGCGCGAGAATAACGTCATTGAGCGCTTCCTCGAAGACAATGCGATGCCCGCCCGTGTCGTAACAAGATGAAGCGAGCAATGCTCTTTGTTCAATCGAAAACTCACGTGCGACGAGAAGCTTGACAGCCCTCTCCATTCGATCGACATCGATCTCATGTAAAAAACCGACACTGCCCAGATTCACACCTGTAATGGGTAGATTCTTTCCGGTATCATGATGCGCCGCAGATAAAAAAGTACCGTCTCCGCCAAGACAAATCAACAAATCGCACGACTCGTACGATCCGCGAAGAAGACCTTCCGCTTTGAGCTCGGGTGCAATGTCATCCTCGATGACAGACATAGCGCCGGCATCCGCGATAAAAGATATCAATCGACGCGTGACGACGAAACCGGGATCTCTTGATAAATTGGGATACAGTGCGATACGCACGATTACAACCTTTCAAGCCGGGATACTGCCATTATCCCGATTTGGGTGATTCTTCGATAAGACGAGTCATACGCTCCGCGAGTCCTGCTGCGTCGAGCCCTTCATCGCTGAGGAGCTCCGCCCTAGTTGCCTGACCAACTGTCCGGTTACGGACTCCGGCAAAGTCAATCGACACCTTCGCAGAAGACCGCATCACTTCCGAAACGATCCTCGAACCAAAACCACCCAGTTCGCAACCATCTTCGACGACGAATAATCTTCCCGTCCTCTGTATAGATTCTAACATATTGTAATAATCAAAAGGAACTGCGGAGATGCAGGAAAAGAGATCGATGGAAATATTATTCTTTGAATTATTCACGACAAGCTCCACTGCTTTCACCGTATTCGTAAGTGTAGCACCTAAAGAAACCACAGTTAGATCATCGCCGCTTTCTATTCTGCGAAGCGGAACGAGTTTGCTCAAGTCATCGCAATCCTCGTCAAAATCTTCTGGAAGGAGACAGCGTGAATCAGCGATGTCGTGAGGATAACGAATCAGGATCGGTCCGTCATGTCGCAGCGACAGTAAAAGTACCGCGCGTAAATCCGATGCCGTCGCAGGCGCGAATACGCTCAGATTAGGATAGGAAAGCGTCATGGTGAGGTCGAAAATCCCTTGATGCGTCTCGCCATCGCCGCCTACACATCCCGCACGATCCAGTGCGAAAACAACGGGAAGATTTTGGAGACAGACATCGTGAATCAACTGATCAAGAGCCCGCTGCATAAATGTACTGTATATTGCTACATACGGTTTCAAGCCTCCGATTGCCATACCGGCCGCCATAGTCACGGCATGTTGTTCGGCAATTCCTACGTCAAACAATCGATCGGGGAATTTTTCTGAGAAAGTCTGCAGCCCAGTTCCTTGCATCATGGCCGCGGTGACGGCAACAACATCGTGATCGACCTGCGCTAACTCGATCATTGTCTCGCCGAAAACGCGTGAAAACGTTTTCATTCCATCTTCAGACGATGATTTGCCGTTAATCAAATCGAACGGCGCGACGCCGTGATAGTCAGCAGGAGCATCTTCAGCAAACGGATAACCTTTCCCCTTCACTGTCATGACATGTAACAGAACGGGACCGCGAACTAGCCTTAAGGCCCGTAGGTGTCGATCCAAGTCTTTCAGATCATGTCCGTCAATCGGTCCATAATATCGAAAGCCTAATTGCTCGAAGATGCCTCCGTCCTGTCGTCTCCACAATCTAAGATTTCTCTTGACAGCCGCGAGAAGTTTAATAATCGGCTTGCCGATCAAAGGGATGCGGTCGAGTCTCACCTCCCACGTCGTCTTCAAGCGGATATAGCGTTGTGAGGTGCGCAGCTTCTCGAAATGATGCGCTAAACCGCCGACGACTTGATCGATGCACATCTGGTTGTCATTTAATATGACGAGAAGATTTTCACCGGACTGACCGGCATCCGACAGCGCCTCAAATGCCATGCCGCCGCCGATGGATCCATCTCCGATCAGTGCGACTGTACGACTATTATCACCTTTCGTCCGCTTGGCACGCGCAATCCCGAGCGCAGCAGAAATCGACGTGCTGCTGTGTCCCGTGTTGAACGAATCATATGGACTCTCCTCACGCTTCGGAAAGCCGGATAGACCGCCCTTCCGACGCAGAGACCGAAACTCTTCACGCCGATCCGTGAGAATTTTCCAAGCGTAGCATTGATGTCCTACATCGAATACAACGGAATCCTCTGGGAGATTCAATGAAGAAAGCATTGAAATAATTAAGTCGACAACACCGAGATTCGGTGCGAGATGACCGCCATTAGCGGCAACGATCTCTATGATGTAATCACGCACTTCCTGCGCCAACTGCTCCTTCTCGTCGAAAGACAGATTACGTATCGCGGAAGGTCCGTCGATTGAAGAGAGCAATGTATAATCTTTCAAGGTTAATATGTCCTTTCCATTAGACGGCGTGTCAATTCAATCAGAACTCCTACCTCTTTTCCGCGCCGCCCTAGGCGCAGGAATGCATTCATGGCGGCATCTGTATGCTCCGACAATAAAGCAATCGCTTTCTCTCGTCCGGCAACCGTAACAAAAGTCTTCTTGCCGTCGCGTTCATCTTTATGCCTGGTTTTTCCGAAATGGTCGCTTAACTCAACGCCATCAAGGATATCATCTCTAATTTGGAATGCAAGCCCGAGATGTTTCCCTGCAAGCCTGAGATCCTTCAAATCCTCATCGCAGGCACCGCATAAATGACCGGCAGTTTCAATGGCACAGGCAATCAAGGAACCTGTCTTCAGTAAAGCCATCGACTCAACGTCTTCAATCGACACGGTGGATAGGTAAGCAGCTTCCATGGAAAGATCGAGATCTTGCCCGAGCACCATCCCGCGACCGCCAGCTGCTTTGGCGACAGTACTCATCGCTCGCATGTGCGCTTCCGAACATAGCGTCCCAATTGAGTCGAGCATCGACTCATATGCGAGATTCAAGAGAAGGTCGCCCGCCAAGATCGCGATTCCCTCGCCGAAGACCTTATGGCAAGAAGGTTGTCCGCGTCTATAATCATCATTGTCCATCGCAGGAAGATCATCGTGGACAAGCGAATACGAATGAATCATCTCGATTGCCGCCGCGAAGCGATACGCGGTATCCGGAACATCGTCACCAAAAATACGACACGTCATGAGGAGCAAGATCGGACGGATCCGCTTTCCGCCTCCCAACACACTATATCGAGCAGCCTGCCAGACTTGACTTTGTTTGAATCCTCGAGGCGGCGTGAGACATTCATCGAGTATCGCCTCAATACATACTCTGTCGCGCTCGTACTGATCTTTATGAAAATCGATGTTATTCATCCGCGAATGGCTCCGTACGCCCCGATTGATCGACAAGAATGAGCATCTCCTCTCTCATCGCATTTAACTTATCAGCGCAGAAAGTCGACAATGCGATACCTTCACGGAATAATTCCATCGATCTGTCGAGGGACCCTTCACCGCGCTCAAGCGTTGTAACTATCTCCTCAAGCCTCTTGATGGCATCCTCGTAAGTTAAATCTTCAGGAAGTTTGCAGTCAGTCATTTTATTCCTCCTATCTGAATGATCCTTATTTATCATATGCGTATGCGCTCATGAGCAACGGAAACTTAGAATTGATTCGAAGACCCGTTGTCCAATTCACTCGCTGAATCTAAAATTCGCGCATGCACCTCACCGTCAGCAAATATGAGATCGACTCGGTCGTCTTTTTTCAAAGAAGAAGCCGACATGACCATGTCGCCTGTGGGGCGTCTGACAACGGAATACCCTCTCGTGAGCACGGCAAGCGGTGAAAGGGCTTCGAGCGCCTTTGTCAACGTCTCAAGTTGAGACTCGCGATTTGTTTTAATGCGTTGAATCGCCGTATGGAATCTCTCTTCAAAACGCTCATACCGTATGCCCGTGTCAGTCATTCTCTTAGGAAATATATTCACAAGACGCTGACGATGGAGCGCAAGCCTCACATGGTGTCGCTCGACGATAGCAGTAGGCTTTACGAGAACAGGACGACTTACCAAATGCGTCAAATGCCTGCCGGAAGACTCTAAACGATTCGCAAGAGCCTGCTCTAACGAAGATGAAAGCAATTCGAGCCTCTCGTAGAGCGCATTTTTCAACGGCACAACAAGCTCTGCTGCGGCGGACGGCGTCGGAGCGCGAAGATCGGCGACAAAATCGGCAATCGTATAGTCAGTCTCATGCCCCACGGCGGAAATGACCGGTATCTCGGACTCGGCGATTGCCCTCGCCGTCACTTCCTCATTGAACGGCTGTAAGTCCTCCTGCGAACCGCCACCACGCCCCACAATGATGACATCGCCTAAGTGGAGTCGATTGGCAGTTGCGATCGCGGCCGCGATTTCATTTTCTGCACCAATCCCTTGGACGGCAACCGGTATCAATATTAATCTCATACCGGGGAAGCGCCTGCGTATCACATGAATCATATCGCGTATGACGGCGCCGGAGCTGGAAGTCACAGCAACGACGCGCTTTGGGATTGTCGGGATCGGCTTTTTCTTGCTCGCGTCAAACAAACCCTCGCGCTCTAGCTTCTCCTTGAGCTTGATAAATCTCGTGTATAGATCGCCTACCCCTTCTTCGCGAGCACCACTAACGATCAGTTGAAATCTGCCTGTCTTGTCATAGAGATTAGGGCGCGCGAACAAAACGACGCTCATGCCATCCAAAAGCTCAAAACGAACGTTATCTGCGGCTCCCCTGAAAAGCACACAATCCACTGCCGCTTCGCTGTCCTTCAACGTGAAATATGTATGACCGGAAGGATATTTTTTAAGCCCTGAAATCTCTCCCCTGACTTGTACCTTCGCCAATAAAGGGTCCCTAGTCAGCGTCTCGTTGACTGCACGGTTCAGTTCCGCTACCGACAATACACCGGACATTATGAATCCTCGCAGTCATTCAGGTATCCGGCATGCTCACTACACGCATCCGGCAGTTTCACAACAGGCTCGACGCGCGTACATTCATTCTTTTCAATGCTTCCAAGAACGGCATTGATGAACGGTCGCGAGTTGTCGTCGCCGTATCGGTTCGCCAATATCACTGCCTCGGAGATGGCAATTTCTACGGGTACTCTCGTATCGAAAAGAAGTTCCAGAACAGCAACTCGGAGAATAGCAAGATCAAGTAATGATTGTCGATCTAAAGTCCAACCGCGGAGGTATTTCGCAATGATATCGTCTATCGACTTCATATGCTCGATGACGCCGTCGACAAGAAAGTTAAAATACTCCCGATCGTCCACATTATCAATCGGGTATTGTGAGAGAAACATTTCCTTGATTTTATGAACGTTACCATCGCGGACTTCTATTTGGTAAAGGAACATGATGGATTTTTCGCGTGCGCTGTGTCGGCTCATAACAACCGTTCCCTACTAGCGAAACATGCCCGGCGGAAAAATCTTATCAATCAACTTCTTGAAGGCATCGCGATCGCGAAAATAACGCACGCCGATGTAATAACCCGCCCCCGAAAGAGCGAGGATAAAAAGCAATCTCCAAAACCCGAACAGGACCCATAGCAGGGCAATGCTCAAACCGACAATAAACCCAATCAAACCGGGAGAAAGTCGTTGTCGCTCTTCACGCACCTGCCGGCGTTGAGAATCGTGCTTATTCATAAGCCATCATCGCTCCACGCGAGGCGAAATAGCCTCAACCTTGCTCACGCGCACTTGGACGTCGCCGACTTCGATGCCCGTATATTTCTCAATGTCTTTTTTGACGCGTTCCTGTACACGCGCCATCATCATCGGAATCTCTACATCAGGGAATGCCTGCACGATCAATTTAACGGACAAAGCCCCGCCCCTACTCGGCGAAACGCGCGCTTTCGCCGATTTGACACCGGATTGCGAGATTTTTGCGGCGTTCAGGGCAATATTCTCGATCGCCTCGACGCCGATTTCAATATGCCCAATCTCATTTGAACGTATACGCGTCTTGGCGAGCCGTCCGGTCATAACGGAAACAATTAATGTAATGGTCGAAATAATAAACCCCACAAAACCTATAACGAGCGCAACCGTTCTGTTCGATTGCCTTTGCGCGATGTTAAGGATCATCGAAACAACGCCCGACAAGATATCCTTACTCGCCATCGTCAAAATTGTGACGAGAAATATGACCGCCAACACAAAAGAAAAAACGATCAGGACGAAGCGGACCCAACGATTCATAGATAATCCTCCGGATTAATTAATTTGCCGAGCTCAATTTTACCGGCTTCTTCGCTTTCAATGACGCGCATGACGTGAACGTTAACGGCGTCGACATTGAGCCCCGTATACCTCTCGACATCTCGCTTGACGCGCTCTTGGACTGACCAAGCCACTTCAGGCATGACATATCCGAATAAAACATCGAGATACACAGTGATGATCACATCGTCGGAAGCCTCTCCACGGAAAGAAACACGCACACCTTGACCTTGCTGCTCCAGACCGATAGCTTCCTTAAGAGTTGTAATCGCACCTTTACTCAGCGCGCTTACGCCCTCTGTGTGAAGAGCCGCTTCCGCCGCGTATTGGGCGATGAAACCCTGCGACATCGTCCGTTCACCTTTAATCGAAAATTGGCGGCTCTCACCCTCCAGCATCAGGCACGCTCCAAATAAGCTCCCGTACGCGTGTCAATCCTTACCACCTCGTTTTGACTAATGAAAAGTGGTACGCGGATGACAGCACCCGTTTCAAGCGTCGCATTCTTTGTTGCGCTCTGTGCCGTATCGCCGCGAACGGCAGGCTCACAGTCGACAATCTCAAGCTCGACTATATTGGGAAGCTCGACGCTCAGTATTTCATTTTCCCACGACTGGATACGGACGGACATTCCCTCTTTCATAAAAGGCAGCGCATGCTCGAGTCTATCTTTTCCGATCGGGATCTGCTCGTATGTCTCCTGATCCATGAAAAAGTACAGCTCGCCGTCTGCGTAGATATACGACATATCGCGGATGCTTAAAGGAGCAAGCGGGTATTTATCAGATGGGTTAAAGCTAGATTGAACTACGCTTCCCGTTTGCAGATTTTTATACTTGACGCGGACGAAAGCGGAACCTTTTCCCGGTTTTACATGCTGAAACTCAACAACCTGACAAGGTTGTCCATCCATGACAAAAGTAGTCCCATTTCGAAAATCTCCCGCACTAATCATATAAACCTCCAGCGATCCGTAGCTTATGCATACGATGTTATCGCTATTTTACGGGAAAGAGCGAGCACGGGCAACCGTTAAACTTATTCGTCATGTGCGTAGGTATCGTCTTTAAGCCACTTATGGTATTTTATTCGCTGAATGGTAGAGTATGTATGAGTCTGAACTAGATAAACATACGGTTGTATAGTGATAACGAAATATAGGTAGCTGCGCAAATGAAACAACATAAGATCAAGAAGAGTCGTGGGCTTTCAGAATGGATTCGAACTCGTTTTTTCCCTGATCGTATTGTCTCCACTCCGGAGGAGATTGATTTTGAAGCGTTGGCAGCACAGGGGGTTCGCATTGTCCTCGTCGACATTGATAATACGATCGCCTTGCATGGTTCAACAACTGCCGACGCCTTCGCTGAAAGAGTCATCGAACGCATCAAAAATGCGGGCCTATGCCCCGTGATCGTTTCAAATGCGGGCTTTGAGCGTGCACGCTCCTACGCCGATTCTCTTGGAGTATCCTTCATCGCACATGCCAGAAAACCGAGTATTGACAGTATCTGTCAAGATCTGGATCAACGCGATTGCCCGCATGAAAATGCCCTAGTGATCGGAGATCAGCTACTTACGGACGTATTGTCTGCTAGACGCGCAGGAATCCCGGTCATCCTCACGGAAAAACGATCGCAGAAAGAGTTTTTCACCGTGCGCATAAAACGGCCGATCGAATCGATTCTCATTATGCTGGGAGGACGCTCATACTGGGAGGATTTGAAAGGAGAGTGTCATGATCGTTTGTAAGTTCGGCGGTTCATCGCTCTCAGACGCTTCCCAGATTAAACGTGCATGCGACCTTGTATTGGAGAATCCTGATAGAAAGATAATGGTCGTCTCGGCACCCGGAGTCCGGAATAAAGTTTTTCCTGATCGAAAGGTCACCGATGTCTTGTTATCGATTATTAAGGAAAGTGAGTCGGGACGTGATGGTCTTGAGGATCGTCGCCTAATTGCGGAACGTCTTCACGACATCGCGGAAGGTCTTGGATTGTCAGAGACCATTGCGAATGAATTGTCTATCGAAATTGATCGCTTAGCTTCACAACTCGATCCGCAAAGCCGTTCGACACGTGACGCTCTCATTGCTATGGGTGAAGTGTCATCGGCGCGTATAATCGCGGCATATCTGCAAAAGGAGGGGCATCGCGCCCGCTATGTCGATCCGCGCCAAGCAGGCCTAAAGCTTGTCTATCGGGCCGGTGTCACAGAGATTCTCCCGGAAACGTATGCGAACCTCGCCCCGCTCGCCATGACCGATGAAATCATCGTATTTCCCGGTTTTTTCGGCGTGACGTCGGAAGGCGATACGATCACCTTTTCTCGCGGAGGTTCGGACATCACGGGCGCCATTCTTGCGGCTGCCGTTCATGCAAGGCTTTATGAAAACTGGACCGATCGCGATGGCGTTCTCGCCGTTAACCCAGAACTTATCGAAGATGCCGCACCTCTCACTGAGATGAGCTACCGCGAAATGCGCGAGCTTGCATACATAGGCTTTTCCATCATTCATCACGAGGCACTTGAACCTGTGATGAGACTGAATATCCCCATTCATATACGCAACACGAATGACCCCTCTTCACCCGGTACACGTATCATCGCTGAGCGAACGCACATAGACCGTATTATTACAGGCATTGCGGCATCCGATAATTTCTGTTCTGTCAATATGAGACGCATCCTGATCAATCAGGAGGTTGGCATCCTCAGCAGGATTCTTGCCATTTTCGCTGAGCTGGGCATCAATGTTCATCACGTCCCGACCGGGATCGATTCCGTCAGCATTGTGGTCAGAGAGGAACAGTTTCCATTAGAGATCGAACTCGCGCTTCGCCAGAGACTCGAACGTGAACTCGATCTCACTCAGGTTACCGTCGTACGACAGCTTTCGATCATCATGCTCGTCGGTGAGGGCATCCGCGATACAGTCGGCGTTATGGCGCGAGCCACAGCGGCTATGGCGAAAGAACAGATTAGCGTTGAGATGGTCGTGCTTGACTATTTTGAAATCAGTATGTTGTTTATCATGCAGCACTACGAGAAACGTCGCGCCGTCTCCGCCTTGTATCGCGAGTTTTTCGAGAATGAATAATTGCACCCAATGAGCCCCTAGGAACGTTGTGTGAATAGCTAGACCTACGGTCTATTGACGCGATCAATAACATCTCCGGCATTAAAGAACCTTTTAACCCCGCTATCGCGCGGGTTGCGTAGCGCCCGTCCCGACAGGAGCGTCTTAGAGACATAAATGTAGCCTTTCGCTTGTTTGCTGTAGATCGACGTTCCGTAACCGCTTAAAACGGAGTACCCGCTCTCCGCCAACAGAGCTGTCTTCTCCTTGTCGAATTCGACATGAATGCCGAACGGATGGTGCAGGATATCCATCTTTCCTGTTATGGGAACGACTGATGCTTCAACCTTAGCGATGTCGTCAGCGATCGATTGCAAAGAAGCGCGATCCATGGCCAAGCGCGAATAAGACCCGTTCGCAATTCTCCAATTTCGTGACGCAAGCATTAAAAGTAAGGCTTTAACTTTTGCTCGATTCAATTCAAAATCGGTTTCTACTTCTCGCAGCGTTTCAAAACCGTAAGCGCTTGCGTCATCGCGCCAATGACGATCCTGTTCCTCTGTCAAGGGATAACCGAACAACCCATTCATCGCCACGACCGAAATCGTCCCTGTCGCACCATTGAAAGAGAAATCGGGGTGGCTGTCAATAAAATCCTCGACGACGCCAATCGCGGAAAAGAGTCTGTCCGTGCGCTCCATACCGTCGCGATCGCGAACGACACCGACAATTTTCCCCTCTTTGTCGAGGTCGAGACGCGCGGCAATGCCGCTTTCCACTCTAGCCTCGGAAGAGAAGAAATCGTCAAGCACTAGACAAAGAGGCTTCTTGCCTTCCGGACACGGTACGACTCGCGCGCTGCCTTCATCGGATACAAACGAACGTCCGTCGACAAGAACGTAGTCGCGCTCATACAAACTTTCCAGAATGAGTTGGAATTCAGTGATTAATAGAAGGTCGCGGTCAGCAGAAGCCGCAAAGCGATCACCGTCGAACGCCCGCTTATGATCGGCAATAAGCGGCTTAATCGCAATATGCTCGACCGGACCATTCCAGTAACGAATCTCAGCAGGTGTTTTTTCCAAACAGATCTCTTCAAGGCGACGCAACTCCACATCTTCAGGAAACCAACCGTCCATTTTTCTAATTTTGAGCAACGCATCATACGTTCTGTATTGCTCGACATCCGTGCGAATCTTAGGCATCTGTTCAGAGTAGTACGATTGGCGCGCTTTTGCCATCCTCTCTTCAAGGTACTTCAAAACATGTTCAATATCCTTCGCTTCGGGTGTCCTCAACAGTTTTCGAAGACTCTCAGCCTCACTATAATGAGCGTTCTCTCTCGCCGCGTTATTCGCACTTTCAAGATTTTCCCTGACTTGGCGGAGAGAATCAGTCTTTTCAAGCACCTGACTGTACTCTTGCGAAAAGATGGGAACGCGCGCTATCTGCCCCATGAATGAGAGGTAAACGTTCTCTTCTATTTCCCCGAAGAGATACAGCTGCGTCCTATCCTCTATGTAATTAGTCATCGCGCCGCCTGCGATCGCAGCGTCAAGTTCAATGCGTATGAGCTCCTCGTTGGAAAGTAACTCACCATGAAAAGCGCGAGCAAGAAGAGCTTCCGAACGTTGCTTTATATCGGATTCGATGCGCTCGGTCAGTGCGTCCGCCTCTTTGAGAAGCGATCGTATCCTTTTGCTGTATGAGCGACTACTGAGCTCTGATCGTCTCAAGCGCGTTTCATTGTATATTTCATAGACTCGCGTATCGTCGCTCTTCCGCAATGCTTTTTCGTAATCCGAAAGATGAAAAGGTAAGTTGGGACGCGTTGCCTTCACGACAATAAAGACGATCAACAGCAACGCGACGAGCGCGATGAATAGATAGATCGGAAAACGTCGCGGCAATCTTCTCTTTTTTATCGGTTCTACGAAAGGCATATCAAAGAACCGCATCAGCTAAAGAGAGCTGACGTTCTTCAATTGATTCCTCCCGGATGTAGCGACCGGCAGTCGGTATTTTCGCAATCCTGTAATAGTCGAGATCGCGTATGAATGACAGCTCATCCTCGGAGTACAGTGCCACAAGAGAATCATTTTGATTTCTCGTTCGGAGAATTGAAGCACCTTGTGCCGTTCTTGTCGCCTTCTTGACCACCAGATTCGAGTCGAAGTAAAGAAGCTTGTTTTTCTTTGAACGCACGGCGAACGAAGGTCTTTCGCCTTCAGGTATGTAGCGCACACCAACGATCGGCGAAGACGCGTCATAAGCGTTAAGCAGCTTTCGTCGGCGTTGTATCGTCTCGTAATGAGAAGCGTCGATGCGAACGCCTTTGCCGTTTTCAAAGACGAAAAGGAATTCGCCCTCGAAAGGTTCCGTCGTCGAATGGATATAGATGACACGCTCGCCATCATCCAAGTCAAGGAGATTCGGAGTAAAATCACCGAGCTGAGACGGTCTGCAATCTTCCAACTCCCACGCCATCATTTTGTATACTTGCGCCTTGTCGGTAAAGAAAATTATCTCCTCGCGGTTGGTAGACTCTATCTCCTGTATAATGCGGTCGTCTTCCTTGACGCGAATTTCAAAATTCCCGCGCAACGATGTGAGTGCGATTTTCTTCACATACCCCTGCTCAGACAGGAATAGCCGCGTATTGTAATCGGGAACGAGATCCTCTTCTTCTGGGACATCAAGCTCTTCCGGTGCGATGAGGCGGGTCTTTCGTTCACGACCGTATTTATTCGATATATCCTTGAGCTGTCGGATAATCTTATCGCGCAAGCGGCCTCTTCCTCTGACGAGACGTTCCAACTCAGCGATCTCGCGCTCCAAAGTCTCGATATCCCCGATACGTTTCAAAATATATTCGCGGTTCAGGTGTCGAAGCTTAATCTCCGCAACGTATTCGGCTTGTATCTCATCAATATCGAAGGCACTCATAAGGCGTGGAACAACTTCTTTCTCCGTCTCCGTAAGACGGATGACAGCGATCGCCTTGTCGATATCGAGAAGAATTCTCTCAAGGCCGCGAAGAAGATGCAGGCGTTCCCCTTTCTTGCCTATATCAAAGGTCGCCTCTCGCCTGATGCATTCACTGCGCCATTCGATCCACTCATTCAAAATCTCTCTAACGCCGAGCAACCTCGGACGATTATCGATAAGCACATTGAAATTGCACGAGAAGGAGCTCTGGAGCGATGTCTGGGTAAAGAGTTGGTGTAGCAGAATATCCGGATCGGACGTCGATTTGTACTCGACACTGATACAAAGACCATTCAGATCCGTCTCGTCACGAACGTTAACGACGTCTCTGAGCTTATTTTTTTTGACGGCATCTGTGATGTCGTCGATGATCGCCTCGATCGTCGTTGTGTAAGGAATCTCACGGATTTCGATGATCCTCTCCTTGCGATTGACGTCAGCGGCGCCGCGCAACTGGAACGATCCTCGGCCTGTCTTGTAGATTTCGCGCATTTCATCGGCGTCGTAGATGAGATAGCCTCCCGTTGAAAAATCGGGAGCAGGCAGCGTTTCGAGGAGATCAGCCTCCGGATCTCGGATTAGCGCGATCGTCGTCTCACAGATTTCTTTCAAGTTAAAAGAACAAATGTTGCTTGCCATACCGACAGCAATCCCCTGGTTGTTGTTAACGAGAATCGTCGGGAACATGGCCGGTAACAAAACTGGTTCCTTCATCGTGCCCGAATAATTATCGACAAAATCGACCGCGTCTTTTGACAAACCGCTGAAAAGCGTTTCGCACGACGGTTCCAGCCGGACTTCCGTATATCGTGAGGCGGCGTACTGCATATCGCGTGACGTCACGTCACCGAAATTCCCCTTAGAATCAATCCAAGGATGTAAGAGTGATTTGTTGCCCCTCGTCAAACGAACCATCGTCTCGTAAATTGTCTGGTCGCCGTGAGGATTCAGCTTCATCGTCTGTCCGACGACATCAGCAGATTTCGCACGCGGGCCCGACATCAAGTTCATCAGATACATCGTGTACAAGAGCTTGCGGTGAGCCGGCTTAAAGCCGTCGATCTCGGGAATCGCGCGGGAGACGATGACGCTCATCGCATAAGGCATAAAGTTCTCGTACAGAGTCTCTGAAATAGGTTGTTCGATGGCGGTAATGTTATCGCTTCTATCTTTATCTTCAGGCTTGCCGGTTGTCATCAACTCGTCCGCTCCTTCTTTATCTACATGCTTGATCTCTAGATGATCGATGAATACTTATTACTGGGTGGCATAACGGAATGTCGTGAATTCACTTTAGCCGACATCCAACATATCCATATATAGATGCCCTGACTCCTCGATATACGCGCGCCGCCAATTGCACTTCACTTTATCCGACGTCCAACATATCCATGTAAAGATGTCCCGACTCCTCGATATACGCGCGCCGTCCCGGAACATCATCACCGAGCAGGAGATTAAATGTACCGCTCATCACTTCCTCCGACTCCGGCATGACGGCGATCAGTCGTCTCGTCTCCGGATTCATTGTTGTGTTCCACATCATTTCCGGCTCGTTCTCGCCGAGTCCCTTCGAACGTTGAACATGGACATTGCCCTCTCCGAGCGATGCGATGATCTCATTTTTCTCCTGATCGGAGTACGCAAAATACGTCCTCTCTAGGCGCTTCGAGCGATGGCCGATCTCATAGAGAGGAGATTCCGCGATAAAAATCTTTCCTTGACGAATGAGCTCAGGCGTAAGCTTGTAAAACATCGCCAAGATCAGCGTCCTAATCTGAAAACCGTCGACATCGCCGTCCGTACAAATGACCACCTTGTTCCAACGCAGGCGATTAATATCAAAGGGAGCGGCCGCTTTGCTGAATTTCTTCGGAAGCTCCACGCCACACCCTAAAATTTTGATCAGATCCATGATGATGTCGTTCTTGAAAATGGCGTTGTAATCGGCTTTCAGACAGTTCAATATCTTACCTCTCACGGGGATCACCGCCTGAAAATCGGCATTGCGTGCCATCTTGACGGAACCGAGCGCTGAATTGCCTTCTACAATATAGAGCTCGCGTTCATTTATGTCCTGCGATCGACAATCGACGAATAGACGCACACGATTCGACATGTCGATCTCTTGCATTAAATCGCGCTTCACAGTAAGACGTGTCTTTTCGGCCTTCTCACGGCTCCTTCGATTGAGAAGCACTTGGTCGGCCGCGCGGAGCGCGTCTTCACGCCGCTCGATAAACCAAACGGTCAGATTCTCACGGATCAGATCCGTCATGAACCGTTGAATGAAGCGGTTATTGATCGAGCGCTTCGTCTGATTCTCATAACTTGTCACCGTAGAAAAAGAGCTCGACATCAGAAGGAGGCTCTCCTCGATATCGCCGAACGTAATTTTCGCTTCATTCGCGCGATATTTGCCTTCCTCCTTCAGAAATGAATCGAAAGCGGAGACGAAAGCCGATCGAACGGCTCGGTCAGGCGAGCCTCCGTATTCAAGCCAAGAAGAGTTGTGGTAGTAATAGATTTCCGCCTGATGGTTGTTAAACGCAAAGGCGACATCGCATTTCGTCGTGTAATCTTCGCGATCATTACGGTCACGACCGACGCCTTCACCGCTGAACAGAACGGGCTGCGTCAGACCTTCGACGTTCATTTCTCTAACCATTCCGAGAATACCCTCGGGGTAACAATACTCCTCTTTCGTTCCGTCCTTTTCATCGATAAACTCGAACGTCACACCCTTATTGACGACGGCTTGTTGCTTCAACGTCGTGCGGAAGTACTCGGCAGGAATCACGATATCGGTAAAGACTTCATCATCAGGTATCCAGCGTTGAATTGTCCCTGTCTTCTTAGAGTCAATCGGCGTCTTCTTGAGGCCGCCGATGTTGACGCCCTTCTCAAAATGAAGCTCATACTTAAAGCCGTCACGCGTGACCGCAACATCAAACCACTTCGACGCATATTGCGTCGCACATGCCCCGAGTCCGTTCAAACCGAGGCTGTATTCGTAATTCTCCCCGAGATTAGTTTTGTATTTTCCGCCGGCATACAGCTCACAATAAACGAGTTCCCAGTTGTAACGATTCTCATTCGGGTTGAAGTCGAGCGGAATACCTCTCCCACGGTCAATCACTTCGATGGAATCGTCTTTAAAACGCGTCACCGTGATCACGTGACCGTGCCCTTCGCGTGCCTCATCGATCGAATTTGAGAGAATTTCAAAGAATGATTGTTGCGCGCCGCGAAGGTCGTCAGAACCGAAAATAACGCTTGGACGGAGCCGAACGCGATCGGCACCTTTTAGTTGTGAAATGCTGGTATTATCGTACACTTGAGCCATAAAAGAACTTCCCTTCTTAATACAATTTTCACACGGAAAAGAAGACTCGTCAAGTTACGAAAACACCGTAGGAGATGACCTTTGGGCGCCCTATTCAGCAACAATTAGATATTCAAACCATTCGTCGTCAGTCTGTACAAATCCGATATCTTGAAACATTTTCAGACTCTGGTGGTTAAACGTATATATATTGGCTTTTATCGTTTTCATCCCCTTTTCGCGGGCAAACATTATCATCTCCAGAACACATCTTCGACCTATGTGGCAATTCTGCAAATCCTTAGATACGACAATAGAAATCTCCCCATATACAACTTCGTGCCTGTGATCGGACATCACGTGAACGTGAACGGCGAAAGTAGCCTTCGCATGGTCAGGATGATTCATCGCTTCATAAAGAGAGGCATCACTCTTGATATCACCATGATCCGTCAGAGCAATCAGGTAGAGATCATAGACATCACATGGAGAACGCCAAATGATTCTATTATTGTTCTCATTTCCCGGATCACCGACATCGCTTTCGGGATGATCCGTGATCGCTTTATTTGAGCTTACGTAGCCTTCACCATCCTTTTTGTTCATCGCACAGAAATCGCCAGGTCTTCCCGTCGCTACAACAGCGGCACAAACTTCTCGACCATCGTCAGGAGCCGTGAATTTACTCGGTTGATGATTCGCCAAAAGTACAACCACCCCAATCACAAAACTCAAGCAAACGGCAACTGAAACGAGCGTCTTTCGAATGTGACTTTTATCCGCTTCATTATTACATCCTATAGACTCTAATGACGATTTATTGTTTAACATAGCGAACCGTCTCAATTTATTTTATCGTTCCACTCTGCCTCTTTGAAACCTACAAGTACGATGTCACCCTTTACGACAATAGGACGTTTTACGAGCATTCCACTCGTGGCAAGGAGTTCCAATTGAGATTCTTCGCTCATTTCAGGTAGCTTGTCCTTAAGTTGCATTTCCCTGTAAAGCATACCGCTCGTATTGAAAAACTTTCTTAGCGAAAGCCCGCTCTTGTGGTACCATGCTTTCAGTTCATCATAGGTAGGATTATCTTCCGCTATATGGCGTTCCACGTATTGTATGTTTTGCTCTTCCAACCATTTCTTTGCTTTCTGACATGTTGAACACTTGGGATAACATATAAATAACATTTGCTCACCTCCACTCGAATGAGAATTTCAATATTATGATTTACTCTTATACTACTTTCAACAGCACTATAATTCAGAACATCTGATACCTCTTACCCATATTTTAGTGGAATATTATATTAGCCACTTTTAGATCGTGACGATTCATACAGTCGCTAAAGATAAATTTGGTTGCCTGATAAAACATTATTTTTTCGACAAATAGGCATCGATCGTAAGATAAGGACCATAGTTTCCTTTACAGTTCCCCCATTCGCCTCATTAGACTTCAAGCAAGAGCGATTGCGTTAAAAAATCATTGGATCTCTAGCACGCGCGAGCTTACTGGGTTTCAAGCATGAGCATTGACGTCAGGAAACCATTGGATATCAATCGCTCACGAGGACAATGAAATGTGTATCGGACATCTAGCATGCGCAAGCACACTGAAGAACAAAATGATCCACTGCCATCGATCGAAC
>JAAZKT010000102.1 GCA_012799695.1 Clostridiaceae bacterium | reverse complement strand
TGTATTGCGCAGGAGGTTGCGCAGCGAACGCTTTTCATATGTCGGGCAGTCTTCTCGGAACCGATAAATTCGGTTGCGAACTTTTCAAAAAGCGCATCGAATGTGCCATCATGATAAAAGTCGCCAAGGCTGTTGCCTCGACGACTTAACTCAAACAGTTTATCCAATTTACCAATAACTCTTTTTGTCTAGTAATTTCTCCTGTGTAACCAACGTGATTCGCTGTAAGCGTTCAAACGTCATGCGATTATCCGAAGCACCCATACTAATCTCTTCTATTTCTTTCCTAATATTCGTAGCGCGGTATTACAGCCGTCCAGCCGTGTCTGTCTTCGACGGTCTGGCGATGGAGAGCGGTGAGCGCGTCGTAGAATAGCTGCGCCATGGGGCCGATTTCTCTGTTGTTGATGATGATCGATTTACCCATGTATTCGAGTTCACCGACGGGTGAAATGACAGCTGCCGTACCGGTACCAAAGGCTTCGGTAAGATGACCTTTTGCGTGTGCCTCGTACAATTCGTCCACGCTGATGCGACGCTCTTCGACGACCATACCACGTTCTTTGGCTAGCGTGAGGACGGAGTCGCGCGTCACGCCCGGCAGGATGGTGTCGCCGAGTTCGGCCGTAACGATCTTTCCGTCGATGACGAACATCATGTTCATCGCGCCGACCTCTTCCACGTATTTCTGCTCACGCCCGTCGAGCCAAAGAACCTGATTGAATCCTGCATCCATCGCTTCTTTCGTCGCTTTGAAGCTGGCGGCGTAGTTTCCGCCCGTCTTCGCGCGTCCCATGCCTCCTTTGACGGCACGGACATAACGCTGTTCGATGCGGATCCGGACCGGTTTCATGCCTTCCGGATAGTATGATCCCGACGGAGCGCAGATGACAAAGTAGATAAAACGATCCGCGGAGTGCGCGCCGAGGCTATTGCCGTCCGAAATCATCGTCGGTCGGATGTACAGCGATGTTCCCTTGCTGCTCGGCACCCAATCGCGGTCGAGATCGACTAAACGCGTAATGGCTTCGATCTGAAAGTCTTCGTCCAGTTCCGGCATGCAGGTGCGATCGGCGCTGCGGTTCATGCGGCGCGCGTTGTCGTGGAGACGGAACGAGCCGACTTCCCCATTCGCCAATCGATAGACTTTTGTTCCTTCAAATATTTCCTGGGCGTAATGAAAAATCGGCGATGCCGGATCGAGACAGAGCGGTCCGTACGGCACAATGCGCGCATCGTGCCACCCTATGCCTTTGTCGTATTCGACAATAAACATGTGGTCGGTAAAGATGCGGGCAAAACCGAGATTGCTTTCGTCAGTCGGCTTGGCTTTCGGATTTTGCGTTCTGGTAATCGTAATTTCCATGGTTTGTCCTTTCTCAAATCAATCTTGTGCGGGTCGGAGACGTCTTGCGTCTTTTCCCTTTGAGGCTGATCGGGGAAGTATCTGGCGGAGTGGGCGTGCGGCGCCCCTCTCGCCGCCCGCCCGAAAGATGTCTATATCACGCTCACCGGTTTACGCAATCGGCGCCTCGCTGGAGAGCGACCTCATTCAACTCGACGAGGTGAGCTTTTTTGCCTGTGAAAATGTTTCGCAAGATATCTACGACTGTTTCAAATTTCAAGTATTTTGTCGCTTCGATGTAGGCGCCGAGCATCGTCATGTTGGCGACGCGCATGTTGCCGAGTTCCGAAGCGATTTCGAGTGACGGGACGTAGATTGCCTGCACGTCGTCGCGTTGAACCTTGCGTTCGACAATCGATTGGTTGACGAGAATCAAGCCTCCGGGTTTGACGGCAGGTTCGAACTTGTCGAGTGACGGTTGATTCATGGCGATGAGTTCACTCGGCTCAAGGACGATCGGTGAGATGATTTCCGTGTCGGCGATCACGACGTTGCAGTTCGCCGTACCGCCACGCATCTCTGGTCCGTACGATGGCAGCCAGCTGACGTTCAAGCCCTGTGCCATGGCGGTTTCCGCCATGGTCGTGCCGATCGACATGACACCCTGTCCGCCGAAGCCCGCTACGATGATTTCATGATAAGCCATCTTACGCCTCCTTTTTCGTGATGTCTTTGTAAACGCCGAGCGGGAAGACGGGAATCATGTTCTCGTTCAGCCATTCAAGTGCCTTGACGGGAGTCAACCCCCAGTTTGTCGGACACGTCGACAGGACTTCAATCATCGTGAAGCCGCGCCCTTCAAGCTGCAGTTCGAAAGCTTTCTTAATGGCGCGTTTTGCTTTCATGACGTTTGCTGGCGATGTGACGGTGACGCGTTCGATGTAGGCTGCGCCGTCAAGCGTTGCCAGCATCTCCGCGATGCGAATCGGTGAGCCGGCGTGGCTCTTGTCGCGCCCGAGCGGCGCCGTGGTGGCGCGCTGTCCGACGAGCGTCGTCGGTGCCATCTGACCGCCTGTCATGCCGTAGATGGCATTATTGACAAATATTGTCGTGATGTTCTCGCCGCGCATCGCCGCGTGTGTAATTTCCCCCGTACCGATTGCGGCGAGGTCGCCATCTCCCTGATAAGTAAAGACGACTTTGTCCGGCAGTACGCGCTTGATACCTGTCGCGACAGCCGGGGCGCGACCGTGGGCCGCTTCCTGCATGTCACAATTAAAGTAATCGTAAGCGAAGACGGAGCACCCGACCGGCGCGACGCCGATCGTCTTTCCGAGGACGCCCAGCTCTTCGAGCGTTTCGGCGACGAGTCTGTGAATAATGCCGTGCGTGCAGCCCGGGCAATAGTGTGTTTCAACATCGGTGAGACCTTTCGATCTCCGATAGACGATAGCCATGTCTTTACCTCCCCAGAGCTTTCAATGCGGCATTTGCCACTTCGCGAGGCGTCGGAATGACACCGCCCGCCTGTCCGATGAAAGAGACGGGTTTAACGCCGTTGACGCCGATACGTACGTCATCGACCATCTGTCCCGTACTCATCTCAACGGTGACAATGGCCTTGACGCTGTCCTGTAGAGATACCTCATGAAGCGCTTCATACGGGTAAGGCCAAACGGTGACCGGGCGGAAGACGCCGGCTTTTATCCCCTCTTTTTCGAGAAGTCCGGCGGCAGCGCGCGCGAGGCGTGCCGGCGTGCCGTAGGCGACGAAAATAACTTCGGCGCCGTCCGTATCGTTCGTTTCGTATCGTTGCTCGCTTTCGATGACGCGACGGTATTTTTCCTCAAGGCGCTTGTTGTGAACGTTACACGCCTCCGGGTCGATAAAAAGTGAGTTAATGATGTTCGGGGCGCGCCCCTCTTTTGTACCGGTCGTTGCCCAAGGTTTTTCAGGCAAGTCGTCCGGGGATACGGGCGGCTTTTTCCATTCGATCGGCTCCATCATCTGACCGATCATGCCGTCAAGAAGCATCATGACAGGCATGCGGTATTGGTCGGCAAGCTCAAAGGCCTCCTGCATCAGGTCGACGACTTCTTGAATATTGGCGGGGGCGAAGACGATCAACCTGTAGTCCCCGTTGCCTCCGCCGCGCGTCGCTTGGAAATAGTCGCCTTGTGCAGGCTGGATCGTTCCGAGACCGGGACCGCCGCGCATGACGTTGACGATGACTCCCGGTAGTTCCGCACCGCACATATAGGAGATACCTTCTTGTTTCAAGCTGACACCGGGCGAGGACGAGGACGTCATCACCCGCGCGCCCGCGCCCGACGCTCCGTAGACCATGTTGATGGCGGCGATTTCCGATTCAGATTGTAAAAAAACTCCGCCCACCTTAGGCATGTGCAGAGACATATATTCGGGAATTTCGCTCTGTGGTGTGATCGGGTAGCCGAAATAGCATCGACATCCGGCGCGAATGGCCGCTTCCGCGATGGCTTCGTTGCCCTTCCAAAGTTCTTTTGCCATACAAACCCCCTCTATACGCGTTCCACGGTGATGATGGAATCGGGGCACATACGTGCGCAGTTGGCGCACCCGATACACTGATCCATGTCCTTGACCGTGGCGGGGTGATACCCCTTGCGGTTCGTTATACTTTCATCGAGAAAGATGATTTTTTTCGGACAGACCGCCACGCAAAGACCACAGCCTTTACACCAGTCCTGCCGAAACGTTACGTTTCCTGTTGCCATGCGAATTGTCCTCCTTCGTGGTCACTCAGCTCCCATGGTTTTGTCATATATCGATCGATTGCAAAAAAAGAGCCGTTCAGGCGGCCTTTCAGTTTTTCTTCAAAACGGTGTTCACCTACGGTGCAAATAATTGGCAGGTTAATGACTTCCGCGACCTTCCCCGCGAATTCATCGCCCCGCAAAATGACTTCGGCCGTTGTCTCGTCACCGAGATGTGTGTTGTTGACGATCCCTGTGATGCGCTGTTTGCTCGCGGCTTCCGTAAGTCGCAAGTAGCGAACGACTCCTTCGATCGTTCTGTTTTCCACGCGTTTTTGGTTGATCACGAACCAGAAATCGAAATCAACTCGATCGAGTTGCGGTTGATAATAACCGAGAACCCGCGCGCCGACGGGGTCGCCCCCGAGGTCGATGATGCTTTGTTGTTGCCGGTTTACGAAAATCGACATGATGTCGGGAGGTAGGGCGGGAATGTCCGCTTTGCCGAAGTTCGACGTGACAAAAACGGCGATGCCCTCGCGTTCGAGTTCGCGTGTTCTCTCGTAAGACCGGAAATAGGGGTTGACGATGTCGAGGTCGGCGAGTGCCGTTTTTCGGCCGTCGCGCGCCATAGCGAAAGCGAGATTGACGGCGAACTCCGTTTTTCCCGTTCCGTAATGTCCGGAGATGATCGTGATTTGCTTTTCGGGCAACTTCAAGCCTTCACTCCTTTTCGTAGACGTGAATCGGTTCGCGTCCCGCCAACGCCTCACCGACAGCTTCCGCCAGCGCCGTCAGTTCATCTTCTCCCGGATACACGTGGACCGGCGCGATAAAGCCGATGCGATCGATGATCCAGTCCACAAAAATCTCACCATAAGCCAAGCCTCCCGTGAGCAAGATGGCGTCGACATCGCCCTTGAGAACAGCCGCGGCGGCGCCGATCTCTTTAGCGACTTGGTACGCCATCGCCTCATAGATGAGGCGTGCTCTTTCGTCTCCTGCTTCCACTCTATGTTCGACTTCACGAGCGTCGCTCGTTCCGAAATAAGAAGCGAGACCGCCTCCCCCAACGAGCGCTTTTTTTAGTTCGCTCTCCGTGTATTGTCCTGAGTAGCAGAGCTCAATAAGCGAAAAGATTGGGAGTCCGCCGGAGCGTTCCGGGGAGAAAGGGCCGTCGCCCGACAGCGCGTTGTTGACGTCGATGACTTTTCCCTTTCGGTGCGCGCCGACGGAGATGCCGCCGCCCATGTGTGCGATGATCAGGTTGTAGTCTTGCGGCGACCCGCCTTTCTCGCGGCAAAAACGCCGTGCGACGGCTTTCTGATTCAACGGATGAAAGATGGAAATGCGTTCAATCGTATGCCAACCCGAAACGCGCGCCAAGGGTTCCAGTTCATCGACAATGACGGGATCGGCGATGTACGCTTTCAGATTGTGCCGGATTGCGATATTGTGAGCGAGGATGCCGCCCAAATTGCTCGAATGCCATCCGTATCGGCACGACGCCATATCGTCGATCATGGCATCGTTGACTTCGTAGACGCCTCCGTCGAGCGGGTGCAAAAGTCCGCCGCGTCCGATGATCGCATCCATTGAATCAAGATTGATGCCTTTTTCTTCCACGATATCGAGAATAAGCTTTTGCCTGACGGGGAGTTGGCTTTCGAGATCTTTCAGGTGCTCCATCTCCGCTCCGTGACGGATGGTCTCCGTGAAAATTAGTCCTCCGTTCTCGTAAATGCCGATCTTTGTCGAGGTCGATCCCGGATTGATAATAAAAAATCGTGCCATCCCTGTTTCTCCTGTTCGCTCCGCTGTTACCATTTTACCTTGCGCCGTTCTTGCTCGGCGGCGAGATAAAGCGCCAACGAGATCGAGTTAAGTTTCGCTTCTTTCAAATCGCTTCTCGATGTCAAAATGACGGGCGCACTCGCTCCGAGAACGAGTCCGGCTCCGGGAGCATCGCACACGAAAGCGAGCGCCTTGTACAGAACATTCCCCGCTTCGATGTTCGGCATGAGCAAGATATCGGCATGCCCTGCGATCGGATCGGCGATGCCTTTGCGGCGTGCGGCATCCGTGAAGAGCGCATTGTCGAGCGCGAAAGGACCGCCCACACGGCAACCCGTCAGTTTACCTTCTCGATTCATCCGCACAAGCTCTTCCGCATCGACAGTCGCCTGCATGGCGGGATTGACTTTCTCAAGGGCGCAGACGCACGCGACCTGCGGTTCATCGATCCCAAGCAGGTGCGCAACTTTGACGGCGTTCTCGATGATATGTTTTTTCTCAGTGACGTCGGGAGCGATGCACATCCCGGGGTCGGTGACGATTACGGGACGGTTTATCTTCGGAATAAAAAAGAGACCGATATGCGAAAGCAATTCTCCGTCTCTTATTCCCGTTTCGCGATTCAGGATCGCTTTGAGCACGTAGGCGGTGCCGACGAGCCCCTTCATAATGG
>JAAZKT010000101.1 GCA_012799695.1 Clostridiaceae bacterium | reverse complement strand
TTTGCAAAAGATCCTGAGAGATCTTTTTATCTTCATTTTCTCCATGCGATTTTACGCAAAAAGACGGAAGATATTGGCTGTGACGGGGTGATAAAATTCTACCAGCTGATTCGTTCAGTGAACCCTATTTAGCGGTTTTGAGACAGCCCCATCTAGGTCAGTTGCGGAATATCGAAGAGCTCTCTCAAACGTAGCGGTTTGTGAGAGCTCTTTCTTTAGAAGTAGTAGTTATGTACCAAGAACGTTTAGAGTCCTTTGTATTACGTGAGTGACCTTTCAGACGTGTATTGGATCGTGTTTTTGTTCGCATGACGTATTTATAACAAATGATCGAAGAGAAACGGTCGGCCGTGTTATAGTGTTCTGTGTATCGAGGATCCGGAAATGGCGACTTTGAACAGAGAAAATAAGCACGTTGACGTTGTCGAATCGTCTGGAAGAACGCGAACTTTCCAACGCCCTGTCGTGGCGGCTATCATTGTCGCGTGGGTAGTCTTATTAATTTTTATCGCCGTCCTTACCCGGATATCGCGTGGTCCCGTTGTCTTGCCGGATGATATGGGTAGAAACATTTTTCTCGGAGAAGCTTTCTCATTACAGCATGCCCCCGCGTCGTCTATACGTGTTCATGCGAACGTGCCTCTGAGAGTCGAAGACGGCGGTCTCGCTATTCTCGACGCTATTGGACGTGAACAGTCTTTTATTCAATACCCTTATCGCCATCCGAATCTTTACGATGCCGGGGAGGCGTTAATCATTGCTCCGAGAAACGATACGGAGATCATGATCTTATTGCCTGATTTAACGATGCATGAGCTCAGTGTTGAGGCGATCATTCAAGGTGGAGACTACCGCGACGGATACGTCCTATTGCTCGGACAGGCGGCCAACAATGTAAGCAGAGTGTCACTTCATAAGTTGACACAGGAAGGCCCCCTTTTGACACTGTCGATTTCTGAACACGGGAGACCGATCCGCGTCTCTTTTGCGATGAGTGGCCGTTACTTCGACGTTTTACTCGTTGATTTTTCAGAGGGTACGCCTGTGACGCGCGTTCGACGCTTTGATTTTCAAGGCGAGCTGATTGCCGACCGGAGATACGCCAATTTCGGTTTTTTGCCTGCTATCCTCCAACTTCACGATAAAGAACAGGTGCTTTTCGGCGAGTGTGAAATAGTTGCCGTGAATACGGAGACAGGTGAATTGAGATTATCTCGTTCGTTCGATCGGATCGAACAGATAGATTTGAGATCCGGGTGTCTGGGCATACGTGCAATGGACGATGGACGGATGTCGATGTGGTTTCTCCGAGGCATTCCCGATCGGGTCGAACAGACGCTAGTCAAAGCGCAAAGCACAGAAGAAGTCATCGATTTCGCTCTTTCGGGCGATGGTGTCTACGCACTGGGCGTGACTGCAGACAAGCTGATGCTTTTTAATACGATGACGGGTGAACTTATCGCTGAACGAGATGGATTGAACGGTATGGTACGGGTCTTTGCTATTGCGAATCGCAATTATCTCGTGTTGACTAAGGAAGAAGGCGCCATTGTCGCCATTCGATAAAAACAGCACGAACAAAAAAGAGGTTTTTCGCTTGAACAAGAATCATCTTGCAGTCCAAGAAATCGATATGCTCATCATCGGCGGAGGCGCTTCCGGAATTTTTGCGGCGCTTGGCGCCGTGTATGAGAGCGATTTTACCGGATCCGTCGCAATCGTTGAAAAAGAGAGTCGTCCTCTCCGCAAACTTCTTGCCAGCGGTAACGGTCGCTGCAATCTGGCCAATATGTCGGAGCTGGAAGGACATTACCACGGAACGGATCCCTTTTTCGTCAAGGGGGCGCTCCGAAGGTTGTCCGCGTCCGATCTTATCGAGTTGCTCGGGAGATGGGGGCTCAAAACGCGTGTTGACCACGCTCGGCGGGTCTATCCGCGCTCAATGCGGTCCAGCTCTGTTTCGCTCATTCTCTTGCGAGCACTTGCGCGCTATGGACTCTCGGTTCGAACGGAGACAGAAGTATTATCCGTCGAAAAAGCTGATGACAGTTTTCATGTTTCACTATCCGACGGTACTTCCGTACTTGCGCGCGCTGTCGTTATGGCGGCGGGGAGTCCAGCTTCTCCAAATTTGGGCGGCTCATCTTCCGGACTCTCGATCATGCAATCACTCGGTCATACAGTTCTTAAGCCCTTGCCTGCATTAGTTCCCCTGAACTTAACGAATAGCGATGTTTTAAAAGGGGCTGAAGGTGTGCGCTTTCTCGGGAACGCTTACTTCGAATCTTGGGCCGGCGACAAGTCGCCGACCGTGACAGGTGAATTCCTCGTAACCTCTTACGGCTTGTCCGGCATTGCATCCATGGAACTTGCTCGCCTCGTCTCTAAAGCGCAAGAGCGCGGTCACGCGGATCATCACAAACAGGACGAGGGTGTCGGGAAAATCGTTATCGATTTTCTTCCCGAGATTGGCTTAAAGGAATTGGAGTTCTATCTCGCGTCATCTCTTTGTGCCGTGTCCGTCAACCGATCAAGAAACCATGCCCGACATGACTCAAGACGACTTCGAACGGAACAACCGGAGTCGACAGATGATGAGGAAGACGACGTTGATTTGAATGTTTTGCTTGCCGGCGTCGTTCCGGAGAAACTTGGCCGCGCTATTATCTCCATGAAGAAACTTGATCATTTGCGCGGGTCGCAACGATTCGCCATGATCGCCGGAGCATTGAAAAAGTTTGAGCTCACGGTTGAGGGAACGCGCGGATTTGAATTTGCGCAGATCTCAACAGGAGGCGCCGTGACAGCTGAATTTAACGCGGGCACCTTGATGTCTGAGAAAGTTCCGGGTCTTTTCGCCTGTGGCGAAATTCTTGATGTTGACGGGGATACGGGTGGCTACAATCTTCTGTGGGCGTTTTCATCTGGATATCAAGCGGGCATCAGTGCCTCTCGCTATTTAACGGGCGAATGAGTCCGTGTCCCACGAAGTGATCCGAAATCGATCGATTGATGACTGTCATCAGCTGACGATAGCCGATTTACTGCTTTCGTGGTTTGATGAGCACGCGCGCGACCTTCCGTGGAGAAAGGATATTTCTGCCACTCTTCGTTCGTTTTATTCTGATCGGGTGAGTGCGTTTGTGGATTGCCTGCCGTTCGCTGAGCGCTTGAATCCGAGACGAGATCCGTACGCGGTCATTGTGTCGGAATTGATGTTGCAACAGACGCAAGTGAGCGCGGTCATTGCTTATTACGAGCGATTCATGGAACGCTTTCCGACTATTGAGAAACTAGCGGATGCTGATGAGACGGAAGTGCTCAAGCTGTGGGAAGGACTCGGTTATTATCGGCGAGCACGCTTTCTGAGTTCTCTCGCAAAGCGCGTCGTAGAAAACTGTGACGGCATCATCCCGCCAAACAAAAAGCTCCTGCTATCGCTACCCGGTATCGGCCAGTATACTGCCGGAGCGATTCTCTCCTTTGCCTACGATTTGCCGGAGCCGGCCGTTGACGGAAATGTCATTCGCGTCTTCTCAAGACTGGATGCTCAGCCCCATGTGCGAGGTGACGCAAAAGCTTTTCGCGCTGTACGTAATCGAGTGCGGGCATTGATGACCGATGATCGCGCAGGTGACTTCAATGAAGCGATCATGGATTTGGGTGCGACGATATGCACGCCGTCGTCACCTGAATGCTCGATCTGCCCTTTGCATACTCTGTGTCAAGCCTATGCCCTTAATGCGGTTGACATGTTTCCGGTACGAAAGGATATCGAAGAAAAGCCGATCGATCGGTTTTCGTATGTGCTGATTCATCGCGACAATTTAGTTTACGTTAAACGTAGAGCGCAGGGGCTGCTCGAGGGAATGTATGAATTCTATTCCTTTCCTCACCCTTTCGGATCGGAAGAGGAGATGTCATTTCGCGCATCGCTCACCGGTGATTGGAAGACTGCACGGTATGCTAACTGTCCATTTGAGCATGGGCGAGTCCGCGAAGATGTGCGTGAATATGGAGATAAAAAAACTTTAGAGTTGGAAGATGAAGATCCATCGGATATAGGTGACCTTGCCGAGCAGATGAGAGTCAGTTTCATCGGTGACAAAAAGGCCGTATATTCTCACAGAATATGGGAAGTATCGTGTTGGGAAGTTGAATTGTTATCGGACATTGAAGAGTCTTCATACATCAGTATTGATCTTTCAGGGGAGTGGGTGACCATTGAAGAACTGACAGAACTGCCTTTTCCCGCCGTACTAGTTCCCTGGCGCGATGCGTTTATTGCGCAAAATCATTATCCGAAAAATCGCTTATAAAATTCTTTGCCGAAGTAGTTGTTAGCTCATTGTTATCATGTTATTATAATAACATGATGAGATTAAACTAACAGTATATCGACAGGGAGAATGCTTCATAATGATTTTGTCCACCTCTTCATACACACCTTTTCACCACCAGATTAAGCGTATTATTATTGATCGCATTCAGAGCGGTTTATACAAGCCAAACGAGAAACTTCCGACTGAGGATGAGTTATGTGTTGAGTTTGGAGTGAGTAAGGCGCCTGTCCGGCAAGCCCTGAAGGCACTTGCTTCAGAGGGTTATATCTACACCATTCGAGGTAAGGGGTCGTACGTTCTGTCGGGATATGTGAAGTACAATGCCTCAAGGCTTTTGAGTTTTTCCGACGAGATTCGTGAGCTGGGATATGAACCGGGTAGTGTTTACATTGGTCAGGACATCATTCAAGCGGATAGTGAAACATCGACGAATCTCTGTATTGAAGAAAAGTCTCCCGTCCTCTGTGCCGTAAGGTTGCGTACGATCGATGGTGAGATCTATTCTTTAAATTATTCGTTTTATTCCATTGAGCGCTTTCCTGAAGTGAAGGATATTGATTTTTCCGCTCCATCTCTTACGCAGGAGTACATGCGCGTTCTAGCCGCAGAGATGACATTTTCGACCGTTGTGGTTGAGGCGACTGCAGCGACGCCTGAATTATCGCGCTATCTTGAGAGACCGGTAGGTAGTCCGCTATTACTGACAACTCGGACGACGTTTTGTCGGATCAGGCATGAAGAATCACCTTTTGAATTTGTCCGTGTTTATTTTGTGCCGGATAAATATAAATTTGAGATTAACCTATCTAGAAAGTGAGGGCATTGTTAAACAATGAATGTTATTGAAGATGTATTTGGGGTCAGAATCCCCGTGATCGGTGTCGTACATTTAAAGGCGTTGCCCGGAGCCCCGCTTTACCAAGACGAATCCGTGGCGGATATTGCGGCTATCGCTGTGGAACATGCGAGAGCGATGGTTGATAACGGCGTAAACGGACTGATTGTTGAAAATTTCGGCGACGTCATGTTCCAGAAACGTGTGGGGCCGGAGGTTACTGCAGCGATCACCTTTATCGGTTCGGAAATAGCTCGTGCAGTTGACGTTCCAATGGGCTTCTGTGTTCTCCAGAGCGATGCGATTGCATCTCTTGCTATTGCAAAGGCGCTTGACTCCGCTTTTGTCCGTGTCCCGTATTACACTGAAACATCGATTGTCGATGCCGGCATGATGGACAGTATCGCCGCCGAAGCGTTGCGGTACAGAAAGAATATCGGGTGTAGTGCGAAGATCTTTGCGGACGTTCATATCAAACACAGTTATCCTCTTGCGCAACGACCGATCGAATTAGCTGCAGAGGATTGCTGGCATAGGGGATTGGCTGATGCTGTCATAATCACGGGATTAAAAACAGGCGGGGCAACTGATCCGGAGGATGTTAAGCGCGTACGCCGAGCTCTTCCCGACCTTCCGCTACTTGTGGGCAGTGGTGTCACGGAAGAAAACGTGTCCGATTACATCGATTATGTAGATGGGATCATTATCGCGTCGAGTCTCAATATCGACGGGAAAGTAGAAAATGGACCTGATCCTGCTAGGATTGAAAAGTTTGTCAAAACATTAGAACAATACCGTTAAGGAGGATATCTTGTGAATAAACTTCAGGAATTCAATGCGCTATTTGGAACTGAAAAGCCGATTGTCGGGATGGTGCACTTGCCTCCGCTTCCAGGCTCACCTTTCTATGACGGAACCGGGCTTGGTAGAGTCGTGGACAAAGCGATGGCGGACGTTGACAGTCTTGTTTATGGGGGTGTCGACGCAATCCAAGTCGAGAATTATCATGATCCGTCCTATTTTGTCAACGAGGCTGCTTATGAAACGGTCGCGGCGATGAGTATTGTCGCAGAAAAGATAAGAGAACGGTATCCAAATCTTGCGATGGGAATCTGCCTTCTGGCCGACCCCTATGCCTCAATTGCTGTTGCGCATTGCGTCCGGGCACAATTCATACGCGCGACATTTTTCAGCGAAGCGAGTGTTGATGTTGGCGGACTTGTGCTCCGTTCACCGCATAAATTGCTTCGGTATCGAAAATTTCTGGATCCGTCTATTAAGATCTTTGCCGACGTACACATCAAACATTCTGCTCCGCTTGTCATGCGTCCGATTGAGGATTCTGCATACGATGCCGCGTATTTTTGTGCTGACGCCGTCATCATCAGTGGCAAGCGGACGGGGGGCGTCACAGATATCGAGGACGTCAAAAAGGTCAAAGAATTGCTGCCTAATTACCCCGTCATGGTAGGCAGCGGTCTGAATGTGGACAATGCTGAAACGTTCTTCCGGTATGCAGACGGTTCGTTTGTCGGTTCATCTCTTAAAGTAGATGGCGACGCCGACAATGACGTCGATAAGGAGCGCGTCGCAGCATTTATGGAAAGAATGAAGTCATTAAGAGCGTAGTTTATGGTGTAAGAGGTCTGTCGTGTGCGCGAGTAAATCGAAAATGAAGGGCGTCGCCTGTTTTGGTGACTGCAACATCGACCTTATTACGACTATCCCCAGTATTCCTGTCCTTGGCGGATGTGTTTTCAGCGACGCCGTCCACTTCAACGTGGGGGGGACAGTCCTCAACACGGTATTCGCTTTAAGACATCTCGGGATTGACGTCTCTATGATTTCAAAAGTAGGTGACGACGTGTTTGGAAAGTATCTGATGCGCTCGCTTCGAGAAAAAGGATTCAATCTTGAATATGTTTCGAGCACATCCGATTATCCGACAGGTGTCACGATTGGGTTGGTAGAACCGGGTGGAGAAATACGTTGGATTTCTGCACGTCTTCGTGCCGCGGATAAGTATATTTTCCCCTCGGATCTCGAATGCGTGCCCGTTCCTGAGATTCTCTATATCTCTGGCGTCGCCATTGTCGAAGGCGTTGAAACGCGCACGACCATTACCGCCTTCGCACGCCACGTGAAGGCGCAAGGTGGCACGGTTGTACTGGATCCCAATATCCGCACGCCTGAACTGACGATTGATGATGAAGTTCGCACGGCGTTTTTGGCCATACTGCCTTCGGTTGACGTACTGGTGGCCAATGAAGCGGAACTGGCGATGCTGAGTGGCTCGAAAGAAGTTGAAATTTCTAGGGAAAAGATACTTGGTCTCGGTGTGTCTACCGTTTGGGAAAAACGCGGTGACAAAGGTGCGAGGTTGCTAAATGCGAAAGGTGTATGGAGTTTTCCCGCGTCGGAAGTTCGGGCGGTCGATGCGAGCGGTGCAGGTGATGCCTTCAACGCGGCGATCATATTCTCAATGCTCAACGAATTTTCCGATGCGGAGACAGGGGTTTTTGCCAATCTTTTTGCCGGATACACCGTTCGTACAGTAGGAACGACGAACGCTCTGCCACCGCGTGAAGTAATAAAGGAAATGATTCAGCAGGTAACAGGCATAGATTCAGCAGGTTATAGGAAATGATTCAGCAGGTGATTGAAAGGTATTTTTGAACCGA